>NZ_JAVREM010000038.1:0-58738 GCF_031845425.1 Streptomyces millisiae | reverse complement strand
CGGGGAGTGAGCGAGGTCCTCCCCGCGCACCCGCCTCCATGTCCGCCTCCCGGTCGACCGACACCGATCCGCCGCCTCGCCCGGGGAGTTCACAGCTGCTTCCGGCCGCGGGCGCGGTAGGTGCCGCTGGCGCGGACGTGGTCGATCATGACGCGTTCTGCGGTGTCGGGGTCGTGGGCTTCGAGTGCGTCGAGGAGGCGTTGGTGTTCGGTGAGGTGGGTGTTGGCTTGTTGGGGGTCGAGCCAGAGGGAGGCGGTGGCGGGCACGGGGTAGCTGTCGCGGACGGCGTGAGCGTGCTGACCGAGGAAGGCGGGGCCGCCGATGTCGGCGATGGCGAGGTGCAACCGGCGGCTGAGATCACCGAGTGCGTCCAGCCGTCCGGCGGCGGCGTCGGTGACCATGCGTTCGTGCAGCGCGCGGAGTTGGGTGAGTTGTTGGGGTGTGATGCGGGTGGCGGCGAGGCGGGCGCCGAGGCCTTCGATGACGGCGCGGACTTGGTAGAACTCGATGAGTGCTTCGTCGGTGAGGTCGATGACGGTGGCGCCGCGGTGGCTCTGGTAGCTGACGAGGCGGTCTTTTTCGAGGCGGCGGAGGGCTTCGCGGACGGGTGTGATGGAGACGCCGAGGCGTTCGGCGAGGTGGGCGGCTTTGAGTTGGGTGCCGCCGGGGACGCGGGCGTTGCGGATCTCGTCGCGTAGTACCTCGTAGACGTAGTCGGCCTTGCTCATCGGTTGGCGGTGGCCCTCGGCCGACCCGGGTGACTCCATCACTGCCCCTCGACCTCGCGTGACCCCGGCCGTGAGGTGTCTCGCCTGAGCCCCGCCGGAAGGGGCGATCTCGTCCGCCCTCTTGACTTGCACAGTACATCTTATAAGTTACAGCGCCATGACGAGTCTCGCCGACGTGAAGGTCGTCGACACCGCCACCCTTTTCGCGGGCCCGACGGCCGCGATGATGCTCGGGGACTTCGGCGCCGACGTGATCAAGATCGAGCACCCCAGGAGGGGTGACCCCTCCCGGGGACACGGGGCCGCCGTCGACGGGGTCGGCCTGTGGTGGAAGACGCTGTCCCGCAACAAGCGCACGGCCGCCGTCGATCTGTCGGCACCGGAGGGCCAGCGGATCCTGCGCCGGCTGGTCGCCGACTCGGACGTGCTGGTGGAGAACTTCAGACCCGGCACGCTGGAGCGGTGGAACCTGGCGCCCGAGGAGCTGCGGGAGCTCAACCCCCGGCTGATCGTCGCCAGGATGACCGGCTTCGGACAGTTCGGGCCGATGGCGGGCCAGCCCGGGTTCGGCACCCTGGCCGAGGCCATGAGCGGCTTCGCGGCGAGCACCGGCGAGCCGGAAGGGCCGCCCGTGCTGCCGCCGCTGGCGATGGCCGACGGGATCGCCGGGCTGGCCATGGCCTACGCGATCATGGTGGCGCTGCGGGCCCGCGAGTCCACGGGGCGCGGCCAGGTGATCGACATGGCCATCATCGAGCCGATCCTCGGCATACTCGGCCCCCAGATGACGGCCTACCGCGCCCTCGGTCTCATACCCCGGCGGACCGGCAACCGGTCGAGCAGTAACGCGCCGCGGAACACCTACCGCACGCGGGACGGGCGTTGGGTGGCGATCTCCACCTCGGCCCAGCCGATCGCGGAGCGCGTGATGCGTCTCGTCGGCCGGCCGGAGTTCACCGAGGAGCCCTGGTTCGCCACCGGGCACGGCCGGGTCCAGCACGTCGAGGAGCTCGACGAGGCCGTCGGTTCCTGGATCGCGGCCCGGGACGCCGACGAGGTGATCGCCGCGTTCACCGAGGCGCAGGCGGCGATCGCCCCGATCTACGACGTGTCCGACATCGCCAAGGACCCGCAGTACGAGGCACTCGGCACCTTCGTCGAGCTTCCCGACGAGGAGCTGGGCAGCGTCACGATGCAGAACGTGCTGTTCCGCCTCTCCGACACCCCGGGCGAAGTCCGGTGGCCCGGGCCGCCGTTGGGTCGGCACACCGACGAGATCCTCACCGCGCTCGACTACCCGAGGGACGAGATCGACCTGCTGCGCGAGCGGGGGATCATCGCATGAGCATGCCGATCACCTGGCTCTATGTCCCCGGCGACCGCCCGGAGCGCTTCGCCAAGGCCGCCGCGAGCGGCGCCGACGTCGTGATCATCGACCTGGAGGACGCGGTCGACGCGGCCCGGAAGGACGAGGCGCGCGAGAACGCGGTGCGCCATCTGGCCGCCCGGGACGCGGGCGCCGGGCCGGCGTTCCACGTCCGGGTGAACGACCTCGCGACCCGGCGGGGCCGCGAGGATCTCAGGGCACTCGCCGACGCGCCGGGGCTCGACGCCCTGCGGCTGCCCAAGGTCGACTCGGCGGACGACCTCGCCGTGGTCGACGAGGCGTTCGGCGACCGGCCGACGGTCGCGCACGCGCTGCTCGAGTCGGCCCGCGGCCTGGCGAACGTCGAGGCGATCGCCGCCCATCCGCGGGTCGCCGGCCTGGCCCTCGGCGAGCAGGACCTGGCGGCCGCGCTGTCCATCGGCCTCGAATCGGCATTCGACCAGCTGCGGCTGCGGGTGGTGCTCGCCGCCGCGGCCGCCGGCCTCGGTCCGGTGCCGATGTCGGTCCATCCCGACGTCCGGGACGAGGCGGGCCTGATCGCCTCCTGCGCCCACGGACGCGGCCTGGGGATGTTCGGCCGCACCGCCATCCACCCCCGGCAGATCCCCCTCATCCGTGCCGCCTTCCGCCCCACCCCGGAGGAGATCGGCCGTGCCCGGGAGGTCGTCGACGCCGCCGACCGGGCCGGGCTCGACGGCGTCGGAGCGCTCGCCCTCCCGGACGGCCGCTTCGTCGACGCCCCCATCGTCACCAAGGCTCGCGGAATCCTCGCGCTGGCGGACCGGATCTCCTGACAGCGCACCGCGAGCCACCGGTGTCCAGTACCGCCCCGACCCACCCCCGTCCGGCGATGGCACCAGCTCAGTCAACACCCGAAATGTGAAACGCCGGTACGACCGAAGGAGCTCGTCGTGGGCGCAGCGGTTTGGGCACTCATCGCCTACATAGCCATCATCGTGGTCTGGAACGCCGTTCTCGGACGCAACATCGGCGAGGCCATGCTCGTCGGATTCCTCGGGGTCTGCCTGTTCGGCGGCACCGACGCGCCGCGGCTCGCGGCGGCCGGCCTCGACGAGGCGTTCTCCGAGGAGGTCGTCTTCGCCGCCCTCGCGTTCGTCTTCATGGGCTACCTCCTCACCAGACTCGGCATCATCGACCGGCAGGTCACCCTGCTGAACTCGGTCTTCGGCCGGCTACGGGGCGGCTCCGCCTACGTGTCGACCTCGACGGCGGCGCTGCTCGGCGGCCCGGCGGGTTCCGGCTCCGGGATCGCGGCCTCCGTGGGCTCGGTGACCATCCCCTGGATGATCAGGTCCAACTGGCGGCCCGACCTGGCCGCGTCACTGGTCGCCGGGAACGCCGGCCTCGGGATCTCCATACCGCCGAGCTCGTCCATGTTCCTGCTGCTCGGCTCCGCCGCCGTGGCGCCGGTGCTCACCGCCGACGAACTGTTCGTCGCCAGCTTCGTCGGCGGCCTGTGGACCGTGCTCTACCGGTTCGTCGTGGTCTTCGTCTGGGTGCGCAGGTACGACGTCGCGGCCATGCGGCAGTCGGACATCACCCCGTTCCGGGTCGCGCTGCGGGAGGGCTTCACCTCCATGCTGGTCTACGTCGGCATCGCGATCCCGGTGCTGATGACCCTCGACATGGGGGTGGAGTTCCTCGAATCGCGGGTCGGCTCCGCCGCCGACGCCATCAGCATCGTCGTGTGGATCCCGGTGCTGACGCTGCTCGCCACCCTGCTGGTGGCCTGGCGGCGGCTGCCGCGAACCGCCGCCGAGTACGGCACGATGCTCGGCGAGATGGCGCCCCGCTACGCCGTCATCGGCGCCACCCTGCTGTTCGCGTTCGCCGCCGCCGGCAGCCTGGGCGAGCTGGGTCTCGTCGACCAGCTGACGGACATCATGAACCGGCTCGACGCGCCCCTGTGGGCCGTGGCGGCCCTGGTCGGCGTCCTGATCGTCGTGATCGCCGCGCCCCTGACGGGGACCGCGACCATCGCCGCGGTGGGCGGCGTCGCCTTCAGCGCGCTCACCGCCGCCGGCGCCTCCCCCGCCACGGCCGCGACCGCCGTCCTGATCTTCGCCTCGACGGAGGGCGCCTCGCCGCCCGGCGCCGCGCCCATCTACATCGCGAGCGGCATCGCCGGCGTGGACCCGTCCCGCACCTTCCTCCGGCTCATCCTCTGGTTCGTGCTGCCGATCCTCGCGATCGGGGTCCTCGTCGCCACCGGCGCGCTGCCGCTGTTCGTCTAGGGCCTGCCACGCCACCTCGGAAAGGAACGACATGACCACCGAAACCTCCGGCGTCCGCACCGCAAGGGTCCTCGCCCAGCGCGTCGCCATGCCCCTCTTCAAGACCGCCCTGGTCGTCTTCCTGCTGCTCGGCACGGTCGTGGTCGTCTGTCAGGCGATCGGGGTCGCCGGCCGGGACGCGGGCCTGGTCTCGGGCGTCCTCGACGGTCTGGGCAAGGCCATGACGACCACCGCCGGGCTCACGGGCCTGCTCGCGTTCGCCATGTCCTACCTGTTCCGGTGGGAGAAGGGCGGCGAGGACTGAGCCGGTCCCACCGTCCGTCGCTCCGGCTAGACTGCGCGGGATGACGAGCGACGGCGACCGCGGAGCGCTGCCATGACCAGTGGCGACGGGGGGCCGGCGACCCTCCGCGAGGTGGCCGAGCGGGCCGGGGTCTCGATGGCGACGGTCTCCCGGGTGCTCGCCGACAACTACCCGGTCGCCCAACGCACCCGGCAGCGGGTGCTGCGCGCCATCCGCGAGCTCGACTACGTCGCCAACACCCACGCCCGCGCGCTGCGCGGCCGCGGCACGCCCACCGTCGCCTTCGTGCTCAACGACGTGCGCGGCGCCTCCTTCGCGCAGGTCGCGCACGGCGTCGAGGAGGAGGCCGCGCGGCGGGGCAGGATCTGCCTGATCTGTACCACCCAGGGCGATCCCGAGCGCGAGCTCTCCGTGGTGCGCACCATGCGGGAACAGGGCGCCGGCGCCGTGATCCTGATCGGCGGGGTGGTGGACGACGCCGCCTACCGCGAGCAGATGACGGCCATCGCCCACTCCCTGGACGCCTCCGGGTCCCGCCTGGTGCTCTGCGGGCGGCCGCCGCTCGGCGAGGGCGTGCCGGCCACCGTCGTCGAGTACGACAACGAGGGCGGCGCCTACGCGGTGGTGAGCCGGCTGCTCGCCCAGGGACACCGCAGGATCCTCTTCCTCGGCGCCGACCGAGCGGGCACCACCACCTCGGCCGGGCGGGTCGCCGGATACCGGCGGGCCCTGGCCGACTTCGACGCGCCCAGCGAGCCGGGGCTGATCCAGGAGGCGGACTTCAACCGGGCCGACGCCTACGAGAACCTGCGGCGGCGGCTCGCCGCCGGGCGCGACTTCACCGCGGTGTTCGCCGTCACCGACGTGGTCGCCGCGGGCGCCCTCGCCGCGCTGACCGACGCCGGGCTCGACGTGCCGGGCGACGTCTCGCTCGTCGGCTACGACGACATCGACCTGGCCACCGACCTGCGGCCCAGACTGACCACCGTGCACGTGCCCTACGCCGAACTCGGCAGGACCGCCGTGCGGTTGGCCCTGGGGCTGCGCGAGGGGGAGAGCTCGTCCGCCGAGCAGTACGCGCTGCTCGGCACCCACGTCGTCGTCCGCGACTCGACCGCGCCGCCCGCGGCGCCGCCGCGGCGGCCGAGACCGCGCCGGTCCGCCGGTTCGTGACGGCGCCCGGTCCCCGCGCGGGCGGGGACCGGGCGGCCGTTCACCTCGACCTCACCGCAACACGTAGGTCAGCGTGCCGAAGCCGAGTTCGTCGAAGCCACCACTGGTGGTGCCGTAGTCCCCGCCCCCGCCCTCCGGGCTCTGGGCCCTGGCGATCTCCGACAGGTTCGGGGTGTTGAGCCCACGACGGGCCCAGTAGTGGTGGTACACGCGCTCCCAGACCGGGCGGGCCTGGCCCCGGCCGCCGCTGCCGATGACGGTCTGTTGCTGCTGCGCGCAGTTCTGCCCCGACCCCCACCGGTAGGTGGTGAACGGCAGGTCGTCGTAGCCCAGGTTGTAGCGGGCCACGTACTCGGCCGCCTTCAGGAAACGGTTGTTGTCCGCGCCGTACAGGTCGACGCCCTGGTTCCAGGCCATCTCGCAGATGGTGCCCATCAGTCCGATGCCCATGATGCTGTGGGCCTGGTCCCGGCCGCTCTCCTGCCACTGCGCGAGGCCGGCGCTGTGCACGAACGGCACGGCGTGCGGGAGCGAGCCGTTGCCCGCGCCGTTGTGGAAGTAGTCGACGATCCGGTCGAACATCGACTGGTTGTCGGTCAGGATCCCGATGGCCATGATCGAGGCCATGTTGCACAGGTCCCAGTTCGCCCAGTAGTTGGTGATGCAGGCGTCGTTGTGGTTGACCAGGAAGTTGTCGTTGAGCGGATAGAAGACGTTGAGCATCATCCGCTGGAAGCGGGCCAGGTCGAAGCCCGGGTAACCCCGCATGATCTCGGCGGCGTTGGCGAACTGGTAGCCGTATATGCCGGCGGCCAGGAAGCGGTCGGCGTTGCCGGTCACCGTCGTCAGCGTGCCCGACCAGGCGTTGAGGATGTCGCGCGCCTTGTCGCCGTGCGCCGCCGCGCCGGTGATCTTCCAGCGCAGCGCGTTCTGGTAGGCGGCGTGGATGTCGTTGTAGAGCTGCGGGTAGTTCTGGCCGTCGCCGCCACGGATGATGGTGGCGGTGGGGCGGGCCGTCCAGGTGCTGGCGGAGTGCCCGTTGGCGGTCAGCCGGTTCCAGCCGCTGATCCACGGCTGGGTGCCGGCCGCCACCCGGGCCGCCATCCGGTCGAAGGCGGCCTGGGTGTGCAACATCCCGGGGTGGCTGAAGGCCAGCGGCCTGACGGGCGTGTCCTCCTTCGCGGCGCGGCCGGTGGCCGCGCTCGACGACGCGGCGGACGCCAGCCCGGAGACCGCGAGTGCCCCGGTGCCCAGCGCGGCGGCCCACAGCACGTTGCGGCGGCTCGGTTTCTCCGAGCGGTGCGTGCCCTGCATGGGAGTCCTCGATTCTGTGGGGGGTGGTGATGCCGCATCATGGTGGGCCCTGGGATAGAAAAGGTTGTCTATCCGGCGCGAACTCGAAAGTTTCGGAACCGGAAACCGGATCCGTGGCGGGCCCCGGCCGGCTACCGCCCCAGTACCGCCATCGCCGCGTTGTGCCCGGGCACGCCGCTGACCCCGCCGCCGCGCACGGCGCCGGAGCCGCACAGCAGGACGTTGGCGTGGCCGGTCGCCACCCCCCAGCGGGCCGCCGGGCTCGCTGTCTCCTCGTCGTCCTCGGCGAAGGGGAAGGCCAGGTCGCCGTGGAAGATGTGGCCGCCCGGCAGGCCGATCTCGGCCTCGAGGTCGAGCGGGGTCTTCGCCTCCACGCACGGCCGGCCCGTCGCGTCCACGGCCAGGCAGTCGTCGATCGGCTCGGCCAGCAGCCCGTTCAGCGTCCCGAGCGTCGCGGCCAGCAGCCGCTCCCGCGCTCCGGCGTTGTCCTCGGCGAAGAGCCGGGCGGGTGCGTGCAGCCCGAACAGGGTCAGCGTGTGGTAGCCGAGCGCGGCCAGCTCGGGGGAGAGGATCGAGGGATCGGTGAGCGAGTGGCAGTAGATCTCGCTGGGCGGCTCGGCGGGGATCGCACCCGCCGCCGCCTGCCGGTAGGCGGCCTCCAACTGCTCGTACCCCTCGGCGACATGGAACGTCCCGGCCAGCGCCTCCCGGGGATCGGCGGCGGGATCGCGCAGCGCGGGCAGCCGCCGCAGCAGCATGTTCACCTTGAACTGCGCCCCCTCGACCGGCTCCGGCCGGGGCCGGCTGCCGGCGCCCACGGGGGCCGGCTCGCCGAGCAGCCTGGCGAGCTCCCGCGGCGACGCGTTGACCAGCACGACGCCGGCGCCCACCACCCCCTCCGCGTCGTCCGTGCGGTAGCCCACCTCGGCGGTGAGGCCGTCGGTGGCGATCGTGGTCACCTCGTGCCCGGTGACGATCTCCGCGCCCGCCGCGCGCGCGGCGTCGGCCAGCGCGCCGGTCACCGCGCCCATGCCGCCCACCGGCACGTCCCAGTCACCGGTGCCCTGGCCGATGACGTGGTACAGGAAGCAGCGGTTCTGCCGCAGCGACGGATCGTGGGCGTGGCTGAAGGTCCCGATCAACGCGTCGGTCAGCACGACGCCGCGCACCAGGTCGTCCTGGAACGTCGCCTCCACCACCTCGCCGAGCGGCCGCTCGAAGATCGCCCGCCAGGCCGCCTCGTCGGCGATCCTGGCCCGCAGCCCGGCGCGGCTCGGCAGCGGCTCGGTCAGCGTGGGGAAGACCCGGACGGCCAGCCGGCGGGTCATGTCGTAGAACCGCAGCCAGGCCTGGTACTCCCGCTCTGAGCCGGTCAGCTCGGCGAAGGCGGCCCGGGTCCTGGACTCGCCGCCGCCCACCAGCAGCCCGGTGGGGCGCCCGTCGCGCACCACCGGCGTGTACGAGGAGAACGCCCGCTTCCGCAGGGTCAGCCGGAGCCCGAGATCCTCCACGATCCGCTCGGGCAGCAGGCTGACCAGGTACGCGTAGCGGGAGAGCCGCGCCGCGACGCCGGGGAAGGGCGGGGCGGAGACCGCGGCGCCGCCCGTGTGGCCGAGCCGTTCGAGCACCAGCACCCGGCGGCCGGCCCGGGCGAGATAGGCGGCGGCCACCAGACCGTTGTGGCCGCCGCCGACGATGACGGCGTCGTACGAGGCGAGGGCGGGCATGGCTCTTGGTAACACGGGGTGGCTACTTCCGGCCAGTGTCCGGGCCGCCCCCTTCTCGCACCTCGGTGACCTGGCATAAGGTCCCCGAGGCATCGGGGGTGGACGAGCGGACGAGGGCACCGGCGGTACCGGCCGGTGGCCGCGGCCCGGCGCGTCCTCCCGCGTGCCACGCGCCCCGTCACGCCCCGCGCACGCGCGCCGCGCCCCGCGCGGGCGGCCGGACGGCGTCGGCGGCGCCCGCCGTACGCTGGAAGGCTCTTCCGGCCGTCGTGTCCCGTCCCGTCTCCCTCCTCCGTCACGTCTCGCCCCCGCCCCCGCCGTCTCCCGCCCCGCCCTCTCGCTCCCTTCTCCCGATCCATGAAGGAGCCCATGCCCCACCACGACCCACTTCCCGCACCGCCCGACCGGCAGCCCGCCGCCGCGCCGCCGCCCGCGCAGATCCGGCGCATCCTCCGCCTCTTCCGCCCCTACCGCGGCCGGCTGGCCGCGGTGGCCCTCTTGGTCGGCGCGTCCTCGCTCGTCGCCGTCGCCTCCCCGTTCCTGCTGCGCGAGGTCATCGACACGGCGCTGCCCGAACGACGCACCGGGCTGCTCGCACTCCTCGTCCTCGGCATGATCGCCGCCGCCGTGACCAGCAGCATCTTCGGAGTGCTGCAGACGCTGATCTCCACCACGGTCGGGCAGCAGGTCATGCACGACCTGCGGACGGCCGTCTACGGCAAGCTGCAGCGGATGCCGCTGGCGTTCTTCACCAGAACCAGGACCGGTGAGGTGCAGTCCCGCATCGCCAACGACATCGGCGGCATGCAGGCCACCGTCACCTCCACCGCGACCTCGCTCGTCTCCAACCTCACCGCCGTGGTCGCGACCCTGGTCGCCATGCTCGCGCTCGACTGGCGGCTCACCCTGGTCTCCCTCGCGCTGCTGCCGTTCTTCGTCTGGCTGGCCCGCCGGGTCGGTCGGGAGCGAAAGCGGATCACCACCCAGCGGCAGAAGCAGATGGCCGTGATGGCCGCCATGGTCACCGAGTCGCTGTCGGTCAGCGGCGTGCTGCTCGGCCGGACCATGGGCCGCTCCGAGGCGCTCACCCGGGACTTCGCCACCGAGTCGGAGCGCCTGGTCGGCCTCGAGGTGCGGGCCAACATGGCAGGTCGCTGGCGAATGGCCACGATCGGCATGATCATGGCCGCGATCCCGGCCCTGCTGTACTGGTCGGCCGGGGTGATGTACCAGGTCGGCGGGGCACCGCCGTCGATCGGCACCCTGGTCGCCTTCGTCAGCCTCCAGCAGGGACTGCTGCGCCCGGCGGTGTCGCTGCTGTCGACCGGCGTGGACATGCAGGCCTCGCTCGCGCTCTTCCAGCGGATCTTCGAATACCTGGACCTGCCGGTGGACATCACCGAGCGCCCGGGTGCCGTGGAGCTCGCCGAACCGCGCGGCGAGGTGCGGTTCGAGCGGGTCTCCTTCTCCTACGACCCGGCGGCCGAGCCCACCCTGGCCGACATCGACCTGACCGTGGCCGCCGGCGGCTCGCTGGCCATCGTGGGGCCGACCGGCGCCGGCAAGAGCACCCTCGGCTACCTGGTGCCCCGGCTCTACGACGTCACGCAGGGCCGGGTCACGCTGGACGGCGTCGACGTGCGGGACCTCGGCTTCGACTCGCTCACCCGGGCCGTCGGCGTGGTCTCCCAGGAGACCTATCTCTTCCACGCCTCGGTCGCGGAGAACCTGCGGTTCGCCAAACCCGACGCCGACCAGGCGGAGTTGGAGGCGGCGGCCAGGGCGGCCCAGATCCACGACCACATCGCCGCGCTGCCCGACGGGTACGACACGGTGGTCGGCGAGCGCGGCTACCGCTTCTCGGGCGGCGAGAAACAGCGCCTGGCGATCGCCCGCACCATCCTGCGGGACCCGCCGGTGCTGGTGCTCGACGAGGCGACCAGCGCCCTGGACACCCGGACCGAGTTGGCCGTGCAGCGGGCCATAGACGCCCTGTCGGCCGGACGGACGACGATCACCATCGCGCACCGGCTGTCCACCATCAGGGACGCCGACCAGATCGTGGTGCTCGACGGGGGACGGATCGCCGAGCGCGGCACGCACGCGGAACTGGTGGCGCTCGGCGGCCGGTACGCCGACCTGGTGCGGCGGGACGCGCGGGTGGAGCCCGCGGAGCCGGAGCCCGACCGGCAGGCGGTGGAGGTGCTGCGACCCTGACGGCCCGGCCCTGCCCGGGCCGCGCCAGGACCAGAAAACTGTGCGAACGATCGTGCTAATATCTCTCGGGTCTCGACCGCCGTACCAGCCACCGAGAGGGCCGAGGGATGCGACTCAGAGCGGCACTGATCAGGACCGCGATCAACACCACGGGACTCCTCGCCCCCGGCCTCGCCGGCCGCTGGGCGCTCCACCTCTACCGCTACCCCGCCGTCCGGGTCGCCGTGCGCCCGGCGGAGGAGCCGATGATGCGCCGCGCCACCCGCGACCGGCTGACCGTCGCCGGCAAGGAGACGGTCGTCTACTCCTGGGGCGACGGCCGCCGCCCGGTGCTGCTCACCCACGGCTGGCTCTCCCGGGCCTCCCGCCTCGCCCCGCTGGCCGAGGCGCTGCTCGACGCCGGCTACAGCCCGGTGACCTTCGACGCGCCGGGCTGCGGCGAGTCGGCCGGCCGCGAGACCTCGATCCTCGAGTACCGGGAGCTGGCCCGCCGGCTGCACGCCCGACACGGCCGGTTCGCCGCCGTCGTCGGTCACTCGGTCGGCGGCCTCTCCCTCTTCTTCGCGCTGCGCGACGAGGTCAAGGCCGAGCGCCTGGTGTCCATCGCCGCGCCCGCCGAGTTCGACTACCTGGTCGACGGCTTCCGAGCCTCGCTCGGGCTGAGCCACCGCGTCGTGCCCCACCTCAGGCAGGGCATCGAGCGCCGGATCTTCCCCGCGGAGGTCGACATCTGGCGCCGCTTCTCCGCCACCCACCGGCCGGCGGAGCTGACCCTGCCGATGCTGCTGGTCCACGACGAGGCGGACGACATGATCGACATCGGCCAGTCCCGACTGGTGGCCGCCGCCTACGAGGGGCAGGCCCGACTGCTGGTCACCAGAGGGCTCGGCCACCGCCGGATCATCTCCGACCCGGCCGTCCTCGAGGCGGTCGTCGGCTTCGTCTCAGCCGACGATCTCGGCTAGCGCCGCGGGATCCGAGGCCGCGGCCCGCAGCCGGTCCCGGACCCCCGTCGCCGCCCGCGCGTAGCCCTGCTGGTCGCCGTGGAGCGTGGAGTCCGCGTTGGCCATCTCGAGCAGCGCCATCAACTCGAAGGCCAGCTGCCGGGCGTCGGTGTCGGCGCGCAGCCCGCCGCCCAGCCTGGCCTCCTCGACGATCTCCGTCACATGGGAGCCCCACTCGGCGCGCGCCGCCGCGATCGCGTCCCGCACCGGGCCGCTGCGCGCGCCGAACTCCGCCGAGACCGCGGCGAAGAAGCAGCCGCCCGCGAAGACCCGGTCCCGCGAGTACTCCAGGTACGCCGTGCACAGCCGCCAGATCCGGCCCGGGCCCGGCGCCTCGGCGGCCGCCGGGCGCGCCACCCGGTCCGCGAACACCGCGCGCGCCGCGCGGATCGTGGCCAGCTGGAGCTCCTCCTTGGAGCCGAAGAGCGCGAACACCCCGCTCTTGCTGAGCCCGAGCTCGGTGGCGAGCCGCCCGATGGACAGCCCTTCGAGGCCCTCGACCGAGGCGATGTCCATCGTCCGGGCGAGCACCGTCCGGCGCGTCTGGTTCCCGCGCTCCACCCGCCCGTCGGTCCGTGCTCCGGCCACCGCGCCGTCCTTCCGTTCGCCGGCCCCCATGGTACGGAAGTCCACGCCCACCAGCGGCTCACGGCCGGACGGTCACCACACCTCGCCCCGCGCCGCCAACAGGTCGAACACCTCGTGGTCGAGCACGGCGGTGCGGTGCTTCTCGGCGAGCCCGAACCAGGCGATCTCCTCGATCTCGCTGGAGGCGGCGAGCGTGCCCCGGTACTCGCCGGTGTAGCAGGCCATCCGCACCAGCGTGCCCTCCGGTTGACCGTCCGCCGGCCCCGTCCAGGTGCCCAGGTGCGCGACGGTCTCCGGCAGCAGCGCCACCGTCAGCTCCTCGCGCACCTCCCGCACCAGGGCCTCCAGGTCGCTCTCGCCCGGGTCCCGCTTGCCGCCCGGGATGTAGAAGACGTCCTTCCCGCGCGAGCGCGCCGTGAGCAGCCGCCCCTCCGCCGGGTGCACCCATGCCACGGCGTCGATCGTTCGTGTCACTGCCGGAACCCTCCCGTGTGTCCATCTCCGGAGATGACCTCTGGTCCCCGGGACTGCACGATGGTCCCATGGGCGGCTGGGAGCACGGCAACGGTATTCCACCGGACCCGGACGGGCGACTCCGGGGCAGCGGCCCGCTGTGGCTGCACCCGGACGACGACCTCGCGCCGAACCGGCCGGGGGAGATCCTGCACGGCCGGGTGGCCGCGCTGCCGGCCGGCCGGGTGCGGCTGGCCGTCGACCGGCTGCTCGGCCGCTCGGCCCCGCGCGACGCGCTGCTGGCGGCCCTGCGCGGCGAGCAGTTGGCCGGCGCCGCGCTGGACGCGCTCGGCGGCGCGGGCTGGCGCGTCCTGCACTCGATCCCGCTGCCCGGCGCCGCCGACATCTCACACCTGGCCATCGGCCCCGGCGGGGTGCTCAGCTTCCGTACCGTGCTGCACCGCGGCGCCCGGCTCACGGTCGAGGAGGAGCTGGTGCGAATCGACAACCGGCGCGCGGCGCCCCACGTCCGCCGCTGTCGCCGCGACGCCCACCGGGCGGCCCACGCGCTCTCCGCCGCCTGCGGCTTCCGGGTGGCCGTGCGGCCGGTCCTGGTCTGCGTGGCCGCGGCGGCCGTCACCGTGGCGCCCGGGCTGCGGGACGTCGAGGTGCTCCAGGAGCAGGCGTTGACCTCGCTGGCCGAGCGCGGCGGGGTGCTGGGGCCGGACGGCGTCGAGACCCTCTACGGGCTGGCCCGTGACCGGCGCACCTGGCTGCTCGGCTGACGGGCCCGGCGCGGCACCCCTCTCGTCAGTCGGCCACCGCCGCGTAGCCGACCACCTTCTCGATCCGCACCCGGACCAGCAGCTCGCCGGGCACGGCGTTGCGCTTCCCGAACCGCTCGGCCCGGTCCTCGCCCATGTACCGCCCGCCGATCCTGGTCGCCCAGGTGAGCAGGTCCGCCGGGTCCTCGCTGAGCGTGGCGCGGCCGTGCACCACGACGAAGCCGAACGGCGGCACGTCGTCGTCCACGCAGAGCGCCACCCGGCCGTCACGGGCCAGGTTGCGGCCCTTCACCGTGCCGGCGCCGGTGTTGAACACGACATCGTCCCCGTCCAGCACGAACCACACGGGGGCCACGTGCGGGGAGCCGTCGGCCCGCACCGTGGCGAGCTTGGCGGTCCTGGTGCCGGTCGAGAGGAAGGCCCGCCACTCGGGCTCGGTCATCGCCTGTGCCATGACCCCATCCTCCGTCAGGCGCCCCCGTCCGGCCAGCGGGCCGGCAGCCCGTGCGGCATGGCGCTCGCCAGCAGCCGCTCGGGGCCGGCGCCCACCCGCACCGAGAGCCAGAACCCGAGACGGCCGGCCACGGCGCGCGGCTCGAACGCCAGATAGGCGAAGCCGGCGTCCTCCGTCGCCGCGGCCGCCAGCCGCGCCACCTCCCGCTCCACCCTGGCCCACTCCTGGTCGGCCACGTACTGGCGCATCACCGAGTGCCAGAGCACCGTCACCGTGCCGGGTTCGAGCTCCACCTCGGACAGGAAGTCCGCGGCCCCCGCCGCCTCCACCGTGGCCGGCACCTTGGCCGCGATCAGCAGCGCGCCCTCCAGGCGCTCGGTCCGCTCCCGCTGGTCGGGCCACACGTAGGAGCGCAGCGCCAGCGCCCCCTCCGCGGAGAGCGGGTCGATCGGCGTCGGATCGCAGCCCCGCCGCTCCACGATCCGCAGCGCCTGGTGCCGCTCGGCGCCGGTGCGCAGCCAGTCCGGCACGCACCCCTCCCAAGTGTCCGTCAACCGCACCTGCGAGTCGGCGGGGCCCCAGGCGAAGTCGTCCGCCGTGTAACGGAACTGCTCGGCACGGAGGTTGAGCCCGGCGCTGGAGCCCAGCTCGAACAGCCGGACGGGTCGCTGCGCCGTGGGCACGGTGTACAGCAGGCCGGCGAGCAGCAGCGAGGCACGGCCCACCTCGTTGGTCTGCGGCGGCCGGCTCAGCCACTCCCGCAGCCACCCGCGCTCGTCGGCCACCACGGAGCGGAACGCCTGCCACGCGGCGTCCCCGTCCGCGGGCGTGAACGCCCCGCCCGCGCTCGGGTAGTACGCGGCGAGCCCCGCCGCGCGCCCCGTCAGCACCAACGCGTGCACGCCGCCCAGCAACCGCAGGGGGAGCGCCTCCTCGACCCCGCTCTCCTCGTACCCGGCCACCGCGTCGGCGCACGGGCCACCGTCGACGACGTCCCCTGCCGCCCGCTCCAGCAGTGCCGCGTACAGGGGCGAGCCGAGCCGGGCGCACGCCCCGGCCTGCTGGACGAACAACCGGGCAACGTGTTCACGGGGCATAGGTACTCCTCAATGCGGTACGCCCAAGATCATGGGGCCCTAAGGGGGCGGAGCGGAAGACCCGCCGGTGAATATGCCCCGCGATAATCGCCTGCCTGGTACTCCGTGCCCGGAATGGCTGTGATCATGGCCCCTTCATCCGTGGAATCAGCCAGGGACCAGGAGTTCGTGGCGAAACCCGCCGGGGCCCCGCGCCGGCCGGCTCCTACGATGAACCCCCATGAGCACCCCTCAGATCCTGCTCTTCACCAGGACCACCGGCTTCCGGCACGACTCCATCCCGGCCGGCGTCGCCGCCTTCCGCGAGCTCGGCGAGGCCCACGGGTTCGCCGTCGCCGCCACCGAGGACCCGGCGGAGCTGGTCGCCGGTCTGCCCGGGAGCCGCGCCGTGGTCTTCCTGTCCACCAGCGGCGACGCGCTGACCGACGCCGCACGGGCCGCGCTGCGCGCCCACCTCGCCGCCGGCGGCGGCTTCGTCGGCGTGCACGGTGCCTCCACCACCGAGTACGGCTGGCCCTGGTTCGGCGACTCGGTGGTCGGCGCCGTCTTCGACGGCCACCCCGAGCTGCAGCCCGGCGTCGTCACCGTCGAGGACCACGACCACCCCGCCACCGCCCACCTCGCCGACCGGTGGGAGTTCACCGACGAGTGGTACAACTTCACCGCCAATCCCCGCGGCCGGGTGCGGGTCCTGGCCACCGCCGACGAGACGACGTACACCGGCGGCCGGATGGGCGCCGACCACCCGCTGGTCTGGTGCCACGAGCGCGCCGGCGGCCGGTCCTTCTACACGGCGCTCGGCCACACCAGTGAGTCCTTCGCCGACCCCGCCTTCCGCCGCCACCTCCTGGGCGGCCTCACCTGGGCCGCCGGCCTGCCGGAGCCGCCGGCATGACGGCCCGTCCGGCGATCACCCGGGTGCTCGGCGACATCACGGAGCAGCGGGTCGACGCGATCGTCAACGCCGCCAACTCCTCGCTGCTGGGCGGTGGCGGGGTGGACGGCGCCATCCACCGCCGTGGCGGCCCCGAGATCCTCGCCGAGTGCCGTCGGCTGCGCGCCGGCCGCTACGGTCGCGGCCTGCCCACCGGCCAGGCGGTCGCCACCACCGCCGGGCGGCTGCCCGCCCGCTGGGTGATCCACACCGTGGGCCCCGTCCACTCGACCACCGAGGACCGCTCGGAGCAACTGGCGTCCTGCTACCGGGAGTCGCTGCGGGTGGCCGCCGAACTCGGGGCGCGGACCGTTGCCTTCCCGGCGATCTCCACCGGCGTGTACCGGTGGCCGGTGGCGGACGCCGCGCGCGTCGCGGTCCGCGCGGTCACCGAGGCGGCGGCGGTGGGCGCGTTCGTCGAGCTGCGCTTCGTGCTCTTCGACGAGCCCGCCCACCGGGCGTTCGGAGCGGCCCTCGCCCCCTGACCGATCAGTCGACCGGGTCGATGAGCTCCAGGGACCGCGCCCCGGCGCGCAGCGCGAGGGTGTCGTCGGGGTGGCCGGCGGCCACGTCGAGGGCGGTGTCCACCAGCTTGATGGCGTGGGCGTCGCCGTGCCGCGCGGCCCGCTCGAACAGCTCCTCGGGGGTGAGGGCCGGCGCCCGGCCGACCGGCGCGCCCGCGGCCGGCCGGTAGGCCGCGACCACCCCGGAGCTGGCGGCCCACGCCGCGTCCAGGCTGGCCGGCCACAGCTCCGCCGGCAGCGCGGGCAGCGTCCGCAGCACCGCGTTCGGCGCGGTCGCGGCGTGCACCAGCATCACCGGCTCGCCGTGTCCGTGGGTGGCGTAGAAGTCCGTCGCCCCGCGCACCAGCCGCCGCAGCCGCTCGCGTGCCGCCGCCGGGTCGTCGGCCGGCGTCCCGGCGGTCCAGGCCGGCAGCCGCCGCAGCCGCCCGAGGCGGGCGTTGATGCCGCCGGACTGGTCGTCGACCGCCTCCACCGCGCGCAACGCCTCCTCCGCCGGGCCCGGCGCGGGCAGCGCCTCGATGCCGGCCGGCAACCGCTGGTGCCTGGCCGCCCAGTAGCCGAGGGCGTGCGCCAACTCGGCGAGCCTGGGCCCGGTCTCGCCCTCGCCGAGCAGCACCCGGACCGCGTGCCCCACCCGGATCACCGGGTGGGTGGCGGCCGCGGTGATGCCCGGCAGCAGCCGTGGCCACCACTCGGCCAGCACCGCGCGCCACGGCCGCTCGGCGAGCAGCACCCCGAAGTACTCGGCCCAGTCCGTCAGGTAGCGCGGATCGCCCAGCGCCTCGCGCCAGTTGTCCGACGTGATCCGCCCGTGACCGGCCGGCCGGTCCTCGAGGCGGCTCCGGTACGCGTCCACCCAGCGGTGGACGCGGTGCTCCTGCCCGTGCCGGGCCAGGGCCTCCACCGCCATCGGCGCGTGGTTGGTCAGCCAGCCCTCGAACTCGGGTCCTGTGGCGTGCAGTCGGGTCAGGGCCTCGTCCAGCGTTCCCGCCGCGTTCGTGTCCATGCCGGCGACGCTACGGCGCCGCCCGCCGCCGGGTAACGGTCCCGCGGCGTAGGGCGCGGCCCGCTCCTGGCCCTACGGCCGCCGGCCGAGCAGGGCCACCAACTGGTCCTGGGTCCTGGCCGAGTCCGCCACCGGCACCGGCGGGTCGAAGACGCCGAACCCCTGCCAGTCGCCGATCCGCGGCTCCACGTAGTCGTACTCCAGGCCCACCAGTTCGTCGTCGAGCCGGTCGTCGGCGCCGATGCCACGGGCCAGGTCCCAGGCGTGCACCGTGAGGTCGAGCGTCATCTGGCGAAGGTACTCGTCGGCCGGCGTGAGCCCGCCGCTGGTGTGCACCGGGGAGTCGAGCGCGCCCGGCCGGTGCGCCGCCTCACGGGAGGCGGCCGCGGCGGCCTCCCAGGCGCCCACCGGGTCCTCGCCCAGCACGTCGCCGTCGAACCGGTCGCCCACCTCGCTCAGCGTGGCCCCGCGCAGCATCCACGGCGCCCACAGGTGCTCGCCGGTCAGGTGGTTCACCAGGTCCCGCACCGTCCAGTCGGAACAGGGCGTCGGGGACGACCACTGTCGACTTCCCACCTGGTGGACCCGCTGGTCGAACTCGTCCATCCCCCGGTCGAAGGCGTCGATCAGTTCCATAGCCCGTCCCATCAGAAGCGTGCGGCCATGCGTCAGATATGCGTCAGATATGGACCAAAACCACCTCAAGCGTACGGGGGCCGTGGACGCCCTCCACCCGGTTCAGTTCGATGTCGCTGGTCGCCGAGGGCCCCGAGATCCAGGTCTGGGGGCGCGTCGGGTCCAGCCTGGGCAGCGCCAGCGGCAGCGAGTCGACGACCTGTTCCGGCGCCCGGATCACGCAGACGTGGTGGTCGGGGACGAGCGTGATACGCCGCCTGCCCTGGTCGGGGCCGCCGTCGAGGACGATGGTGCCGGTCTCCGCGATGGCGAGGGCGCAGCCGGTCAGCACGCTGTCGGCGGCGTCGAGGTCCGCCGGGGTGTCCTCCGACGCGTCGACGCGGACCGTGACCGCGCCGTCGCCTGAGGTGCCCGCCACCTCGCTGAGCCATTCGGGTGGCAGCCCGGGCGGCACCACCAGGGTGCGGGTGCCGCGCTCGGCGAGCCGGGCGGCGATCAGCGCCGGCAGGCCGGCCGCGTCGGTGTGGTGCACCACCGCCCGGTAGTCGGCGAGGTGCTCCGCCAACACGGCCACCGGGTCGGCGGGGGAGTGGGTGGTCAGGTACTCCCGCTCCACCGGCACGTCGGCCGGCCGCTCCTCGGGTGGAACGTCCACCAGGGCGCGGCGGACCCGGGCGAGGATCAGGTCACGGCTGTCGGTCATCTCGGTTCCTCGTCGTCCACCAGTCGCGGAAGCTCTGCTCGGGGAAGGCCGGGAGGTCCCGGCTCGCCGTCCAGGCCCGGCCGGGCCCCGGCAGCCGGCGCGGGTGCAGCCGGCGGGTCGCGGTGGCCAGCCGCTGCGCGGCGCGCAACGCCGCCGGCCGGTCGAACGCCCAGCGGGCGGCGCGCATCGCCGCGCGCTCGGCCGCGTGGCCGCGGGCCGGCCGGATCCTGGTCGGGGTGCCACGCCGGGTGACCGTGCCGCCGGTGGCGGCCCGCTCCCGCAGGTGCACCAGCACGTCGGGGATGTCGATGGCCACCGGGCAGACCTGGTAGCAGGCGCCGCACAGCGAGGACGCGTACGGCAGCGACGCCGTCAACTCGTCCTCCATCCCCTGGAGTTGCGGGGTGAGGATGGCGCCGATCGGGCCCGGGTAGACCGAGCCGTAGGCGTGGCCGCCGGTCCGCTCGTAGACCGGGCACACGTTCAGACACGCCGAGCAGCGGATGCAGCGCAACGCCTGCCGGCCCACCGTGTCGGCCAGCGTGTCACTGCGTCCGTTGTCCAGCAGCACCAGGTGGAAGACGCGCGGCCCGTCGCCCTCGGTGGTGCCGGTCCACAGCGAGGTGTACGGGTTCATCCGCTCGGCCGTCGACGAGCGGGGCAGCAACTGCAGGAAGACCTCCAGGTCCCGCCAGGTCGGCACGATCTTCTCGATGCCCACCACCGAGATCAGGGTCTCCGGCAGCGTCAGGCACATCCGCCCGTTGCCCTCCGACTCCACCACCGCCAGGGTGCCGGTCTCGGCCACCATGAAGTTCGCCCCGGAGACCGCCACCCTGGCGCGCAGGAACTTCTCCCGCAGGTGCAGCCTGGCCGCCTCGGCCAGCTCCGCCGGCTCGTCCGTCAGACCCTCCGGCGCCGGCCGGCCCCAGGTGGCCATCCGGTCGGCGAAGATCTCCCGGATCTCGCCCCGGTTGCGGTGGATCGCGGGCACCAGGATGTGCGACGGCCGGTCCTCGCCCAACTGCACGATCAGCTCGGCCAGATCCGTCTCGTACGCGGTGATGCCGGCCTCGGCCAGCGCCTCGTTGAGGCCGATCTCCTGGGTGGCCATCGACTTCACCTTGACCACCTCGCGCTCACCGGTGTCCCTGACCAGCTCGGTCACGATCCGGTTCGCCTCGGCGGCGTCCGCCGCCCAGTGCACCACCCCGCCCGCGGCGGTGACCCGCTCCTCCAACTGGAGCAGGTAGTGGTCCAGGTGCCGCAGCGTGCGCTCCTTGATCGCCGCCCCGGCCGCCCGCAGCGCCGCCCAGTCGGGCAACTCGGCCACCGCCGCCGCCCGTCGAGCCCTGATGGTGCCGGTGGCGTGCCGCAGGTTCCCCCGCAGCACCTCGTCGCGCACCGCGACCTCCGCCGCCTCAGGAAACGCCGGCATCCCCACGAACACGCCGCCACTCACCAGACCTCCTCCTCCGTGCTGGCCAGGATCTCCGCGATGTGCACGGGGCGAACGGTCGCGCCCATCCGGGACAGCGTGCCACCGATGTGCATCTGGCACGAGTTGTCCACTGTGCACACCGCCGCGGCGCCCGTGCCCACGATCGCCCGCGCCTTGTCGGCGCCCATCGCCGCCGACACCGCCGCGTTCTTCACCGCGAACGTGCCGCCGAACCCACAGCACTCCTCGGCCCCCGGCAACTCGACCAGCTCGAGCCCCCGCACCGCCCGCAACAACCGGTGGGGCCGGTCACCGAGCCCCAACATCCGCAGGCCGTGACAGGTCGGGTGGTACGTCACCCGGTGCGGGTAGTAGGCCCCGACGTCCGTCACCCCCAGCACGTCGACCAGGAACTCGGTCAGCTCCAGCGTCCGCGGCACGACCGACTCGGCCACCCGCGCCAGCGCCTCCCCACGCCCCTCGTCCCGGGCCCGCGCCCCGACCCGCGGGTAGTTCTCCCGCACCATGGCCGTGCAGGACCCCGAGGGCGTCACCACGTAGTCGTAGCCCTCGAAGACCCGCCCGAAGCGCGCCACCAGCGGCTCGGACTCCCGCCGGTACCCGGTGTTGAACTGCGCCTGGCCGCAGCACGACTGCTCCAGCGGGAACTCCACCGTCACCCCGAGGCGTTCGAGCAACGTGACCACCGCCCGCCCCGTCCTGGGGTACAGCGTGTCGTTCACACACGTCACGAACAGCGCCACCCGCATCCCTCAGCTCCCTTCCCGACCGGCGATCCGCGCGGCCGCCTCCGCCCACGCCGCCTGGTCGCCCGAGGGCTCGTGGCGCCGCAGCCGCTGCGACGCCCGCAGCAGCGCCCGCAGCTCGGCGAGACCGCCGGTGACCGCGCCCGCCGCCCGCGCCTGCACCAGCACGTTGCCCAACGCCGCCGCCTCCGCCGGCCCCGCGACCACCGGCAGCCCGCAGGCGTCGGCCGTCAGCTGGCACAGCAGTTCGTTGTGGGCGCCGCCCCCCACGATATGCACCGTGTCCACCACCCGTCCCGAAAGGCGGCGCGCGTCGAACACCGCGGCCCGGTGCGCCAGGGCCAGCGAGTCCAGCACGCAGCGCACCGTCTCCGCCCGGTCGCGCGGCTCCGGCTGGCCGGTGCGCCGGCAGGCCGCCGCGATCCGTTCCGGCATCCGGCCGGGCGCGATGAACTCCGGATCGCCCGCGTCCACCACCGACCGCAGCGGCGTCGCCCGCCCGGCCGCCGCGAGCAGCGGCCCGAGCTCGCTCGGGCCGCCGTCCGCCGCCCACTCCCGCAGGCACTCCTGGAGCAGCCACAGGCCCATGATGTTGCGCAGATAGCGGACCGTGCCGTCCACGCCGAGCTCGTTGGTGAAGTTGGCCCGCCGGCTCTCCTCGCCCAGCACCGGCGCGTCGAGCTCCACGCCGGCGAGCGACCAGGTGCCGGTGGCGATGTAGGCGAACCGCTCGTCCGCCGCCGGCACCCCGGCCACCGCCGAGGCCGTGTCGTGCGAACCGACCGCGGTCACCGGCACCGGGCCGGTGAGCCCCGTCTCCGCCAGCACCTCGGGCAGCAGCCGGCCCGCCGGATCGCCAGGACCACGCAGCGGCGGGAAGAGTCCCAGGTCGATGCCGAGCGTCCGGGCGACCCCGGACGACCAGTCCCGGGTACGCGGATCGATCAGCTGCGTGGTCGAGGCGTTGGTGAGCTCCGTGCCCTGCTCCCCGGTCAGCCAGTACGCCATCAGGTCGGGAATCAGCAACAGCCGCCGCGCCGCCGACAGTTGCGGGCTGCCCTGCGCGGCGACCAACTGGTAGACGGTGTTGAACGGCAGGTACTGCAGGCCCGTCGCCGCGTACAGCTCGGCCGGCGACAGCAGCTCCGCCACCCGTTCGCCCACGCCGTCGGTGCGGGCGTCCCGGTAGTGCACCGGGTTGCCGAGCAGCCCGCCGGAGCCGTCGAGCAGCCCGTAGTCCACCGCCCAGGAGTCGATCCCGACCCCGGCGAGCCGGCCGCCCGCCGCCCGTCCGGCCGCCCGCAGCCCGTCCAACACCCCCTGGTACAGCGCCAGGATGTCCCAGTGCAGCGTCCCGCCCGCCCGCACCGGCCGGTTGGGGAACCGGTGCACCTCGCGCAGCGAGAGACCGCCGTCGGCCAGCGATCCCAGCATCACCCGCCCGCTCGACGCGCCGAGATCCACCGCCGCGAACGGCGGCCCCGTGGGCTCGGGGACGGGGCGGGGAACGGACTCGGACACGGGGCAACACCTCGGCGGGGACGGCGGATCACGGGATCCGCGGGTGACGGGGACGGAAGGCGTGGGCGGCGGACGGAGGACGGGCGCGGGCGGCCGGCGGCCGCCGCTCAGCGCAGGAACGCGGCGGCCACCCCCGCGTCCACGGGGATGTGCAGCCCCGTGGTGTGCGTCAGATCGCCGCCGGTCAACGCGAACACCGCGTTGGCCACGTGCTCGGGCAGCACCTCGCGCTTCAACAGGGTGCGCTGCGCGTAGTACTCGCCCAGCTTCTCCTCCGGCACCCCGTAGACCGCGGCCCGCTTCGCGCCCCAGCCGCCGGCGAAGATGCCGGAACCACGCACCACCCCGTCGGGGTTGATGCCGTTGACCCGGATCCCGTGCTCGCCGAGCTCCGCGGCCAGCAGCCGCACCTGGTGCGCCTGGTCGGCCTTGGTCGCGCCGTAGGCGATGTTGTTGGGCCCGGCGAACACGCCGTTCTTGGAGGAGATGTAGACGATGTCGCCCCCGAGGCCCTGCTCGATCATCACCCGGGCCGCCTCCCGCGAGACCAGGAACGAGCCGCGCGCCATGATGCCGTGCTGCCGGTCCCAGTCCGCGGTGGTCGTCTCCAGCAGCGGCTTGGAGATCGAGATGCCCGCGTTGTTGACCACCAGGTCGACGCCGCCGAAGGCCAGCACCGCCGCCTGGAAGGCCGCCGCGATCTGTTCCTCCGAGGTGACGTCCACCTCCACCGCCACGGCCCGGTCGGCGCCGCCCAGTTCGTCGGCCACCGCCCCGGCCGCGGCCGCGTCCCGGTCGGCCACCACGACGCAGGCGCCCTCGGCCACCAGTCGGTGCGCGATCGCCCGACCGATCCCCGAGCCGGCGCCGGTCACCAGCGCGATCCTGGTCGCCAGCGGCTTGGGCGGCGGCATCCGCCGCAGCTTGGCCTCCTCCAACTCCCAGTACTCGATGCGGAACTTCTCCGACTCCTCGATGGGCGCGTAGGACGAGACGGCCTCGGCGCCGCGCATCACGTTGATGGCGTTCACGTAGAACTCGCCCGCGACCCGCGCCGTCTGCTTGTCCTTGCCGAAGGAGAACATGCCGACGCCCGGCACCAGCACGATGGCCGGGTCGGCGCCGCGCATGGCCGGCGAGTCCGGCGTCGCGTGCCGCTCGTAGTAGGCCCGGTACTCCTCGCGGTACTCGGCGTGCAGCTCCCTCAGCCGCGCCACGGCCCGCTCGAGCGGCGCGTCCGCCGGCAGGTCGAGCACCAGCGGCCGCACCTTGGTCCGCAGGAAGTGGTCGGGACAGGAGGTGCCCAGCCCGGCCAGCCTCGGGTGCTCCGTCCTGGACAGGAAGTCGAGCACCACGTCCGAGTCCGTGAAGTGCCCCACCTGCGGCCGGTCGGCCGAGGCCAACGACCGGATCGTCGGCGCCAGTTCGGCCGCCCGCGCCCGGCGCTGTGCCGCGGGCAGCGGCTCGAAGCCCGCCAGGACGGGACCGAACGGTTCGGGCCTGCCGCGCTCCGCGAGGAACGCCTCGGCGGTCCTGATGATGTGCAGCGAGTTGCGCTCGCACTCCTCGCTGGTCGCGCCCCAGGCCGTGATGCCGTGGCCGCCGAGCACGCACCCGATGGCGTCCGGGTTGGCCTCCCGCACCGCCGCGATGTCGAGTCCGAGCTGGAAGCCGGGGCGCCGCCACGGCACCCAGACCACCCGCTCGCCGAAGCACTCCTTGGTCAGCTCCTCGCCGTCCGCGGCGCACGCCAGCGCGATGCCCGAGTCCGGGTGCAGGTGGTCGACGTGGGCCGCCTCCACCAGACCGTGCATGGCGGTGTCGATGGACGGCGCCGCCCCACCCCTGCCGTGCAGGCAGTAGTCGAACGCCGCGACCATCTCGTCCTCGCGCTCCACCCCCGGGTAGACGTCGCGCAGCGCGCGCAGCCGGTCCAGGCGGAGCGCCGCGAGCCCCTCGGGCTTCAGCGTGCCGAGGTCGCCGCCCGACCCCTTGACCCACACCAGCTCCACGTCGCCGCCGGTCACCGGGTCGACCGCGGTGCCCTTGGCCGAGGTGTTGCCGCCGGCGTAGTTGGTGTTCCGCGGGTCGGCGCCGAGCCGGTGCGAGCGGGCGAGCAGCGCCTCGACCTCGGGGTGTCCTGCCACGTCCTGCTCCGTCGCGTTCGTCATCGTCGTCACGCCCCCCAACCGGCCTGCTCGCCGCCCACGCGCTCGGCCCTGATCCGCTCGCCCCAGCCCGACCTCCGGTAGGCGGCGATGGGGTCGGGGTCGAGGCCCTGCTCCTGGCGCACCTCGGCCAGCAGCGGCCGCACGTCGGTGTTGAAGGCGTCCATCAGCACCGCGTTGGCGCCCAGCACGTCACCGGCCGCCTGCGCGGCGGCCAGCGCGTCCCGATCCACGAGCAGCGCCTTGGCCGTCGCCTCCTGGACGTTCATCACCGAGCGGATGATCGCCGGGATCTTGGGCTCGATGTTGTGGCACTGGTCGAGCATGAACGCCACGTCGGGCGTGAACCCGCCGCCGCGCACCACCTCGTACATGATGCGGAAGAGCTGGAACGGGTCGGCCGCCCCGACCATCAGGTCGTCGTCGGCGTAGAAGCGGGAGTTGAAGTCGAAGCCGCCCAGCTTCCCCTCGCGCAGCAGCACCGCGACGATGAACTCGATGTTGGTGCCCGGCGCGTGGTGCCCGGTGTCCACCACGACCTGCGCCTTGGGGCCGAGCCGCAGGCAGTGCGCGTAGGACGTGCCCCAGTCGGGGACGTCGGTGGTGTAGAAGGCGGGCTCGAAGAACTTGTACTCCAGCAGCATCCGCTGGTGCTCGCCGAGGCGCTCGTAGACCGCGGCCAGCGCCTCGGCCAGCCGGTCCTGGCGGGCCCTGATGTCGTCCTGTCCCGGGTAGTTGGTGCCGTCGGCGAACCACAGCTTCAGGTCGCGGGAGCCGGTGGCGTCCATGATGTCGACGCACTCGAGGAGGTGGTCGAGTGCCTTGCGGCGCACGGTGGCGTCCGGGTGGCAGACGCTGCCGAGCCGGTAGTCGTCGTCCTGGAAGACGTTGGAGTTGATGGCGCCGAGCCGCAACCCCCGTTCCTTCGCGTAGGCGGCGAGGGCGGCGTAGTCGTCGACCCGGTCCCAGGGGATGTGCAGCGCGACGGTCGGCGCGACTCCCGTGTACCGGTGCACCTGGGCCGCGTCGTCGAGCTTCTCGCGCGGGGTGCGCGGCACTCCCTCCTGCGTGAACACCTTGAAGCGGGTGCCGGAGTTTCCGTAGGCCCACGACGGGGTCTCGATTGACTGCGAGGTCAGTGCCGCCTTGACGGCGGATGGGGCGGTCATGCGATCAGGGCTCCCGGGGTGCGGACACCGATATGAATCGTTTCACTGAACCCCGACGCTAAGAGCGGGCGGCGATCGCTGTCAAGGGAGCGGATCATGATCGGTGCGTGGCGCGTGACCCGCCGGGTCCCGGCGTTGAACTGGGGATCTTGACGCTCGGCGGCGGCCGTGGCTAGCTTCCCGGCAGTCGAATGAATCCTTTCAGCCCTGTCGGTCGCGGTCGTGCCCAACGCCCCGAGGCGGGCGGGGCGTGCTCCGGGGAGGCGGGCAACCATGGCGCAACGGGTCTGTTTTCTGCTCAAGGTCAGGGCCGACCGGATCGAGGAGTACCGGGAACGGCACGCGGCCGTCTGGCCCGAGATGCTGGAGGCGCTCTCCGCCACAGGCTGGCACAACTACTCGCTGTTCCTGCGCGAGGACGGGCTGCTGGTGGGGTATCTGGAGACCGAGGACTTCGCCGCCGCCCAGGAGGCGATGGCCGCCACCGAGGTCAACGCCCGCTGGCAGGCCGAGATGGGGGAGTTCTTCGAGTCCCTGGACGGAGCTCGGCCCGACGAGGCGATGAAGCCGCTGACCGAGGTCTTCCACCTGGCCTGAACCCGGCCCGACGGGTGTGACCTCGCCGGTGCCGCACGATGCATACGATGGCTGGGCGTGACTGACGCGTAACGAGACGAACGGGGCACGGCACATGGCGCACACGGTGGGGATCAAGGAAGTCGCCCGGCAGGCCGGGGTGTCGGTGGGGACGGTCTCCAACGTGATCAACCGCCCCCACATGGTGGCTGACGAGACCCGCGAGCGCGTCCAGACCGCCATCGTCGAGCTCGGTTACGTGCGCAGCGAGTCCGCGCGTCAACTGCGGGCCGGCCAGAGCCGGATCATCGCCCTGCTGGTGCTGGACATGGCCAACCCCTTCTTCGTGGACGTCGCCTCGGGCGCGGAGCGGGTGGCGCGCGCGGCCACCCTCGGCGTGATGCTCTGCAACAGCGCCCAGAGCACCTCGGAGGAGTCCGACTACCTGTCGCTCTTCGCCGAGCAGCGGGTGCGCGGCGTGCTGCTCACCCCGGCCGACATGTCCGGGCGCAACCTGGCGGACTTCCGTCGCCACGGCATCCCCTTCGTGCTGGTCGACCGGGTGCTGCCGAGCGCCGAGGGCTGCTCGGTCTCGGTGGACGACGTGCTGGGCGGCACGCTGGCGGTGCGCCATCTGCTCGCCCAGGGACACACCTCGGTGGCCTATGTCAGCGGCCCGATGACGCTCCAGCAGTGCCAGGACCGGATGGAGGGCGCGGTGGCCGCGCTGACCGAGGCGGGCCTGCCGGACTCGGCGCTGCGCCACGTGGAGGCCGAGCGGCTCGACGTGCCGGCCGGGCGGGACGCGGGCGGCCGGCTGCTGGGGATGGCGGACCGCCCCACCGCGGTGTTCTGCGCCAACGACCTGCTGGCTCTCGGTGTGCTCCAGGCGCTGTTCGCGGCCGGCGTCCGGGTGCCGGACGAGGTGGCGCTGGTCGGCTACGACGACATCGAGTTCGCCGCGGCCGCGGCCGTGCCGTTGACCTCGGTGCGCCAGCCGGCCGTGCGGATGGGGCGGCAGGCCGCCGAGCTGCTGCTCGAGGAGACGGGGGAGAGCGCCGGGCTCCACCGGCACCAGCGCATCGTCCTCGAACCCGAGCTGATCGTCCGTGAGTCGAGCATGGTCGCGCGGCGCCGAGCGGTCGCCGGCTCGTAGCGTTGGACCATGAGCGATTCCTTCCATACCCGGGTGCTGCGCGTCGCCACCGGCTCCCGGGAGACCGTCGTCGACCTCACCCGTGACTGCGAGGCGTTCCTCGCCGAGTCCGCGCGGGGCGCCGACGGCCTGTTGAACGTGTTCGTGCCGCACGCGACGGCCGGGGTGGCCGTCCTGGAGACGGGCGCGGGCAGCGACGACGACCTGCTGGCCGCGCTGCGCGACCTGCTGCCGGCGGACGACCGCTGGCGCCACCGGCACGGCTCCCGCGGCCACGGTCGGGACCACGTGCTGCCGGCCCTGGTCGCCCCGCACGCCACCCTGCCGGTGATCGGCGGTCGGCTGAGCCTCGGGACCTGGCAGTCGGTCTGCCTGGTCGACACCAACGTCGACAACGCCGAACGCCAGGTCAGGCTCAGCTTCCTCGGCTGAGCCGGTGGCCGGCGGCGGTCGGCGGTGGCCGGGCACGACAGGGCCCGAGGTGCCGCGCACGGTGAGCTCGACCGCGGGGTACCTCGGGCCTGGGATGTCGCCGGGGGAGGGCCGCTTCCCGGCCCGTCCGCTCAGCCGACGGGTGAGCCGGGGCGCTGCGGGGTGATGCCGACCTCCGCCATGTAGGTCGACAGCACCAGCTTGCCGACCGCCGGGTAGGCGCCCAGCGGCTCGGCGGCCGCGCAGCCGGCCTCCTCGGCCGCTGCGGCCAGCAGCCCGTCGGGCACCTCGGGCCCGATCAGGCAGGGAGCCAGGGCGAGTTGCTGTGAGCCGGCCTCGGTGAGCCGGGTCGCCGTGTCGGCGACGGCGCCGTCCTCGTCGAGCGCCGCGGCGAGCACCGGCACGGCGAGCCGCGCGGAGAGCAGCATGCCGGTGATGCCGGCCGCCTGCACGGCCTCCTCACCGCCCACCGTGGCCAGCACGATGCCGTCGGCCGCCGTGGCGACCGTGAACAGCCGGGCCCGGTCGGCGCGGGCGAGACCCGCCTCGGAGAGCCGCACGTGCACGGCTTCGGCGAGCAGCGGGTGCGGACCGAGGACGTCGGTGAGCCCCGCGCCCGAGCCGCTGCCCAGCACCGCCTGCCGTATGACCCGCAGGTGGGCGCTGTCCGGGCTGGCCAGCAGCGGCACGACCACCGGCGCCGGCCGCTCCGCGTCGTCCACGTCGCCACCGGCCTCGGCCACGATCCGCGCCAACACCTGCTGCAGGGACGGGAACTCCTCGTCCTGGCTCTCGGCGAAGCCGATCCGCGCGTCGAGCCCGGGCAGCTCCGAGCGCGCGATGCTCACCACCTCCTCGGCCAGCGAGAGGCTGGCGGCGGAGGGCGCGCCGGGCACGGCGAGCACCAGCGTGGGCGCGCCGTCGGGCGCGGACGCCGGCTCCGGACGGCGGTGGCGTCCCGGCTGACGTGGACGCGGCATTCGTACGGGGAGGCCGGATCCCGGCCCAGTGGGGGAGCTCATGTCGCCGCATGTTAATGCCTTGACGTGCTGGGCAGTTCGCCAGGGGGGATACGGTCACCTTCCATCCCGTTTTGTCCCGCGCGTAGGTGTGAGCCCTCCCGTCGCCGCGTTACCGCGCCGCCACCCGGCCGTCATGGGCCGGCACCTCGTGCACGCTGAGCAGCCCCGGCTCCTCGGGCAGGCCGAGCGGGCCGGCCGCGGCGCGCGCCGCCAGCGTGAGCGCGCCGTGGAGCGGGTCACCCGCCGCCGGGACGAGCGTCGCCGCGGGCAGCCGAGCCGCCAACTCCTCCCGCAGCGGCCGCAGCAGCGGCTCGCCGAGCCGCAACAGGCCGCCGGTGAGGGCGATCACCGGCTCGGCCACCGGCGGGCAGACGGCGGCGGCCGTGGCTGCGATCTCGCCCGCCGCCGCGCGCAGGATGGCCACCGAGACCGGATCCGGCGGCTCGGCGGTCGCGCACCGGGCGACCTCGGGGGCGAAGGCGGCCAGCCAGGCGGGCCGGTCGGAGCGCGGATACAGCAGGCCGGGCAGCCCCGCGGCCGGCCCGAGGACGGCCTCGACCCTGGCGAGCAGCGCCGCCGAGCCGCCCGCCCGCCCGTCGTGGGCGCGCAGCGCCGCGGTCAGCCCCTCCCGGCCGATCCAGGAGCCGCCGCCACAGTCGCCCAGCAGGTGGCCCCAGCCGTCCGCCCGCCGCCAGTGGTGGCCGTCCAGGCCCAGGGCGATCAGGCCGGTGCCGGCGGCCACCACGGCGCCCGGCCGCCCGCCGAGCGCCCCCACATGACCCGTCACCACGTCGGCCGCCAGCACGAGCCGGCGCGCCCCGAGCCCGGTGGCCAACGCCTCGGGCAGCTCGGCGCGCAACCGCCCGCCGAGGGTCTGCATCCCGGCGGCGCCCACACAGCCGGCCACCACCCGGGAGCCGCCCGCCTCGGCGAGCAACCGCCGGGCCGCGGGCAGCAGTCGGGCGACCAGCCGGCCGGCGTCGATGCCGCCGCCGGTCGTCGGCACCGGCTCGTCGGACGCCACCACCCCGCAGGGCTCGGCCGCCGACCCGGAGGCAACCCTGGCCAGCGCCACCCGCAGCCCGGAGCCGCCGGAGTCCACCCCCAGCACGAACCGGGGGCCGGCCGCGGGGCCCTCGGTCACGGCAGCTTCCAGTCCACCGGCGCCGCGCCCTGCTCCTCGAGCAGTGTGTTGACGCGGCTGAAGGGGCGGGAGCCGAAGAAACCGCGATCGGCCGACATGGGGGAGGGGTGGGCCGACTCCACCGTCGGCACCGGACCGAGCATCGGCCGCAGCCCGCGGGCGTCCCGGCCCCACAGGACGGCCACCAGCGGCCTGCCCCTGGCGACCAACGCCTTGATGGCCTGCTCGGTGACCTCCTCCCAGCCCTTGCCGCGGTGGGCCCCCGGCCGGCGGGGCGCGGTCGTCAGGGCCCTGTTGAGCAGGAGCACGCCCTGGTCCGTCCAGGGCGTCAGGTCGCCCGTGGACGGCCTGGGCAGCCCGAGGTCCGTGTTGAGCTCCCGGAAGATGTTCTCCAGCGAGCCGGGCAGCGGGCGGACGTCGGGGGCGACCGAGAAGCTGAGCCCCACGGCGTGTCCCGGCGTCGGGTAGGGGTCCTGACCGACGATCAGGACCCGCACCTCGGTGAAGGGCTGCTGAAAGGCTCTCAGGACGTTGGGTCCCGCCGGCAGATAGGTGCGCCCGGCGGCGATCTCGGCGCGCAGGAAGTCGCCCATGGCGGCGATCCGGTCGGCCACCGGGGCCAGGGCCTCGGCCCAGCCGGGCTCGATGATCTCGTTCAATGGTCGTGCTGCCACGGTCCGTCACCCTACTGGCCCCGCCGGGCCCCGGTCTCCCCGATCCGGGAAACCGGAGCCCCACGGACCTCGTCTCCGCCGGCCGGTCCCGCCCGGGACCGGCCGATCCGACCTCACCGTCGGACCAGGCCAGTGTGGACCAGGGCACTGACAACGCGTGTCCGGCGACCGTCGGGCGCGCCGGTCCCCGGGGCGCTCAGGCGGCCCTGTGGTACTGCGCGGGACGGTGGCCGAGCTCCGCGCCCAACTCGCGCGCCGCCCGCCTCGGCCAGTACGGCTCGCGCAGCAGTTGGCGGCCGAGGAACACCGCGTCCGCCTCGCCGTTCTCCAGGATGGCGGCTGCCTGCGCCGGCTCGGTGATCAGCCCGACGGCGGCCGTCGGCAGCCCGGTCTCCGCCCGCACCCGGGCGGCGAACGGCACCTGGTACCCGGGGCCGGTCGGTATCCGCACGTTCGGCGCGTTGCCGCCCGTGGACACGTCGAGCACGTCCACCCCGTGGGCGCGCAGGTCGGCGGCGAAGCGCACCGTGTCGTCCGCGGTCCAGCCGTTCTCGGCCAGCCAGTCGGTGGCCGAGATCCGGAAGAAGAGCGGCAGCCGCTCGGGCCAGACCGCCCGCACCGCGTCGACGACCTCGAGCGCGAAGCGGGTGCGGCCGGCGAAGTCGCCGCCGTAGGCGTCGGTGCGCCGGTTGCTGTGCGGGGAGAGGAACTCGCCGATCAGATAGCCGTGCGCCCCGTGGATCTCGGCCACCTGGAAGCCCGCGTCCAGCGCCCGGCGGGCGGCCGCCGCGAACTGGGCCGTGACCTCGGCGATCTGCTCGACGGTCAGCTCCGCCGGCACCGGGCTGCCCTCGTCGAACGGCACCGGGCTCGGCCCGACCGGCCGCCAGCCGCCCGCCTCGGGCCCCAATGCCCCGCCGCCCCGCCAGGGCCGGTCGGTCGACGCCTTGCGCCCGGCGTGGGCGAGTTGGATGCCCGCGGTTGAGCCCTGCCCGCCGACGAACGAGGCGATCCCGCGCAGCCCCTCGGCCTGTCGGTCGTTCCACAGTCCGAGGTCGGCCGGGCTGATCCTGCCCTCCGGGCTGACCGCGGTGGCCTCGACCAGGATCAGCCCGGCGCCGCCCACCGCCCGGGAGCCGTAGTGGGTGAGGTGCCAGTCGTTGACGGCGCCGGTGTCGGGCCCCGAGGTGTCCGCCGAGTACTGGCACATGGGCGACATCCAGACCCGGTTGGGGATGGTCAGGGACCTCAGTGTCCAGGGCTCGAACAGCGCGCTCATGCGACGTCCTCCGTGATCGGCCGGCCCCTCCGGGCCCGGCGGCGGCGAGATGCCACCCCATAGTACGAGGAGCATCGTACTATTGGAGTGGTCGGTCCCGGGGGGCACCTCTCGTACAATTGCCCGCATGACCCCGAGCACCTCAGGCGCCGCCGCCGGCCGCGATCTCCCGCACCCGGCGCGCCAGCAGATCCGGCTCGAGGAGGTGCTGCACGCGCTCGCCGACCCGGTGCGGCTCGCCGTGGTGAGCCGGCTGGCCGCGGGGGACGAGGAGCTCGCATGCTCCGTCTTCGACGTGCCGGTGAGCAAGTCCACCAGCACCCACCACTTCCGGGTGCTGCGGGAGAGCGGCGTGATCCGCCAGGTCTACCGCGGCACCGCCAAGATGAACGCGCTGCGCCGAGCCGACCTGGACGCCCGCTTCCCCGGCCTGCTCGACGCGGTCCTGGCCGCCGCCCGCCACGAGCGGCAGCCGGCCGTCGCCCGTTAGGCCCTGGCCGGCCGACGACCGGCGCCCCGCCCGGGGTCAGCGCATGGCTTCCATCCGGTCGATCTCGACGCTCTGGTCCGCCAGCATGTCGTTCGCCAACTGCTGGGCCGGCCCGTCGTTGCCCGTGGTGAGCGCCTCCGTGGTCATCGTCACCGCGCCCTGGTGGTGGGCGATCATCAGGTCCAGGAAGAGCGCGTCGAACTCGGCTCCCTCGGCGGCCTCCAAGGCCTCCAACTGCTCGGGCGTCGCCATCCCCGGCATGTCCTCGGAGTCATGGCCGCCGTGCCCCTCGCGGTCCTCGTCCGCCGCCGCCCCCGCGTTGCGTGTCAACCAGGCCTCCATCGCGGCGATCTCGCCGTTCTGTCCCGCGGTGATGCGGTCGGCCAGCCGCCGCACCGACTCCTCGTCCGACCGGTCGTCGACCAGTTCGGCCATGGTCAGGGCCTGTTCGTGGTGCTCGATCATCATCCGCATGAAACGGAAGTCGGCGGCGTTGGGCTCGGTGCCCTCCTGAGCCGCCTCGCGGGCCTCCTCGGGCGAGATCGTCCTGGCCGGCTCTCCTGGCCCGGCGGGCGCGATGACCTGCTGCGAGTCGGCGTCGGCGGCCGGCTCCGCCTCGTCGGTGCAGCCGGCCGCCAGGGTCAGGGCCGCCACGGCGGCCAGGGCGGCGAGCAGGGGTCGGCGACGGTCCGTCAATGCTCCTCCTGTTGTACGCGGATGACAGTTCGGTTACCCATCTTGATATGTACATGGGTGGGCGGATACTGAGGGATCATGTTCCGCCCGGCACGGCGCGGAACCCGCGGATTCGAGGGAGGACGCGTGACATCGTTGCACACAACCCGGGTGCGACGCAGACGGCTTGGCACACTCGCCGCCGTCTCCGGCCTGCTGGCCGCGCTCTTCGTGGCGACCCCGGCATCGGCGACTCCCGACCCCGGAGACGGCTCCGTCTCTGGAGAAGAGGTCTCAGGGAGCGAGCGGGCCGAGGTCAGGGCCGCGATAGCCGACGGCGAGATACCCGGTGTGGGCGAGATCGCGCACAGCGAGAACATCACGCCGGTCGCCCATGTCCCGCACGCCTCCGGGCTGCCAGGGACCAACTCCGACATCGCCTTCCAGGGCCGGTACGCCTTCGCCGGCAACTACGACGGCTTCGTGGTCTACGACATCCGCCGCCCCGAGTCACCGAGGATCGTCAGCCAGGTGCTCTGCCCCGGCGGCCAGGGCGACGTGGCGGTCAGCGGCGACCTGCTCATCCTCGCCGTCGACTCCTCGCGCAGCGACGACTCCTGCAACAGCGTTCCCCAGTCGGCGAGCATCGCCGAGTCCTGGGAGGGCATCCGGATCTTCGACATCAGCGACGTGCGGAACCCGGAGTACGTGGCCGCCGTCGAGACCTCCTGCGGCTCGCACACCCAGACCCTGGTGCCCGACGGCCGAAACCTCTACGTCTACGTCTCCTCCTACTCCCCGAGCGCATCCTTCCCCGACTGCCAGCCGCCGCACGACGGCATCTCCGTGGTCCGCGTGCCGCGCGGCGCGCCCGAGCGGGCCGAGCTCTCCTCCTTCGAGACGCTCTTCCCCGAGGGCGGCTTCCCCGGTGACGACTCCGGCTCCGCCACCACCGGCTGCCACGACATCACCGCCTACCCGGCGCTCGACCTGGCCGCCGGCGCCTGCATGGGCGACGGCATCCTGATGGACATCTCGGATCCGGCCAGGCCCTACGTCATCGACCAGGTGCAGGACGCCGAGCACTTCGCGTTCTGGCACTCGGCCACCTTCAGCCAGGACGGCTCCAAGGTCGTGTTCACCGACGAACTCGGCGGCGGCGGCGGTCCGATGTGCAACCCAGAGACCGGCGACGAGTTCGGCGCCGACGGCATCTACCACGTCACCGGCCGCGGCGACAACCGTCAACTCGTCTTCCAGGGCTACTACAAGATGCCGCGCGAGCAGGCCGACACCGAGAACTGCGTGGCGCACAACGGCTCGCTGATCCCCGCCCGGGGCCGCGACATCATGGTGCAGGCGTGGTACCAGGGCGGCGTCTCCGTCTGGGACTTCACCGACTCCAGCAACCCGCGCGAGATCGGCTACTTCGAGCGCGGGCCGCTCACCGAGGACGTGCTGTCCTTCGGCGGCTCCTGGTCCGCCTACTACTACAACGGCTACATCTACTCCAACGACCAGGCGGGCCTCGACGTCCTGCGGATCGACGACCGGCGCACCGACAGCGCCGAACGCGTCCGCCTGTCGGAGCTCAACGTCCAGACCCAGCCCAGCTACCGCTGAGTCAGCTGACGTGTTCGTGACGTCCCGCCGGGCGGCCCCCCGTCCGGCGGGACCCCCGACTCCCAGTCGAGTCCGTACCGCTCGAACAACTCACCGCGCAGCCGCGCCAGCGGCATCGGCGCGCCGGGCAGCAGTTGCGCCACCACGGCGCCCATCAGCTGGGCCCGCAGCATCGGGTAGTCGGTGTCCGGGTCCGCCGAGCCGTAGCCGACCACGGTCTGCCGCAGCAGCGCCGCGAGGCGCTGCTGCTCGGCGCACTGGATGAACCCGTTCTGCTGCAGCAGCCCGGCCATGTGCGCCCGCATCAACACCGGCCGGTCGCGGGCCAGTCCGAGGATCGCGTCGATCGCCCGCGCCAGCAGCTCCCCGCCGGCGCGCGGGCCGGTCGGGACCGGCGGCCGCTCCAGCGCCTCGCTGAGGGTGAGGTGCATCAGGCGGTGGACGGCGGACTGCACCAGCTCCCGCTTGCCGGGGAAGTAGTAGGAGATCAGACCACGCGCCGACCTCGCCCGGTCGGCGATGTCGCCCAGGGTGGTGGCCTCGTAGCCGCGCTCGGAGACCAGCTCCACGGTCGCCTCGAGCAGCCGCTGTCGGGAGCGGCGCCGCATATCCGCATTGACCGACGCGCTGCGAGGGGACATGCTGGACTCCGGATGACTGGCTAACAGCCAGTATACTCGGCTGGCGCCAGGACATCCGCCCGCGGCGGAGCCCTGCCCGGCGGCTGTGCCGGTATCGGACGGCGCGGGGGACCGTCCGATACCGGCGCCGGCCTCTTCTCCCGGCCGTCGCTCAGCCGACCAGGTCGAGCACCGGGCGCAGGGCCGAGGGCCGCTCGTCGGCCGGCAGATGCTCCACCAACCGCACCGCGCAGCCGATCGCCGCCGCACCGGCGTCGGCGTGGGCGCTGTCGCCGACCATCAACACCCGCTCCGGCGGCAGCCCGAGCGCCCGGCAGGCGGTCAGGAACAGCCGCGGGTCCGGCTTCTGCACCCCGTGCTCGAACGACAGCGCGTACGCGGCCACGTAGCCGTCGAGTCCGTGTGCGCGCAGCACCGGGCGCAGGTCCCAGCCGATGTTGCTCACCACGGCGACGCCGATGCCGCGGGCGGCGAGTCCGCGCAGCACCTCCAGGCTGTCCGGATAGGGACGCCAGGCGGCCGGCTCCATGTGCCGGTCGTACAGGGCGTCGTAGAGCGCGGGCTCCGGCAGCCGCACCAGCCGGGCGAGACCCGTGTACAGCGCCCGGTGTCCGGCCGCGTGCCGGTCGCGCTCCCGCCACAGGTCGGCGAGCGCGGGCGGCACCGACCGCGGCGGCGCGCCGCCGGGCAACGCCCCGGCGTCCTCCAGCGCGGCCGCGTACCGGCCGAGCTGCTCCGCGGTGAACACGGTCCCGGTCCGCTCCGACGCCGCGCGCAGCCAGGAGACCGCGGGCTCCACGCGCATCAGCGTGCCGGAGAAGTCGAACATCACTCCCTTGAGGCTCATGGCACGATCCTGCCCACCTCGCGGCCCGCGCCCCAGCCGACGAGCGGCAGCAGAGCCCATGCCACCAGCCTAGGACGAGGCCGCCACCGCGCGGCACGCCCCCCGAGGGGCCGGCCCGGTGCTCACAGGCCCAGCAGCATCGCCAGCATGGCCACCGCGAGGGCCAGCCGGCAGGCCGCCGCCACCTCGGGCGGCCGCCCGGCGTCCGCCGGCCGGCCCACCACCACCTGGGCCGCCCCGGCGGCCGGCAACAGGCGGGGCGCGGTCAGCAGCGCGTAGCCCGCGAAGTAGACCAGCAGCGCCCCGGTGAGCGCCGGCAGCCCCGACGGCGTCCCGTGGCCGGCGTGCGAGCCGGGCGCCGCGGCCATCGCCACCACGGTGTGGAGCATGGCCGCCGCCTCCATCAGGTGGTGGGCCCGGTGCGCCGGTCCCCGCACCGCGAGGAGCGCGGCGCCGCACAGCGCTGCGCCGGCGCACACCAGCGGCAGCACCGGGGCGGCGGGCCACGGCGGCGCGGCCGGCAGTGCCATCGCCGCCATGCCGAGGCCCATGGTGCCCTCGGCCGCCGCGACCACCCGCCGCGGCCCGTCGACGCCACGGCGTGCCAGCAGCAGGCAGTAGCCGCCCGTGGCGCCGCACAGCGCGACCATCAGCCACCCCACCAACGCCGGACCATGCATCGGCACCTCCCGCGCCACCCGCCGGGAAGGCTGCCCAGGCCCAGGCGCGCATACGGCGGCGCACGCCCGCCGAGAGGGAGCGCGCGGGCGCGCGCTACGATGCGCGGCTGTGACGGCGAAGACAGACCTCAGCTTCCGGGTGGCCGGCGAGGCCGACGTGCCGGCCGTGGTGGCGCTCGTGGAGTCCGCCTACCGGGGCGACGCGAGCCGCGCCGGCTGGACCACGGAGGCCGACCTCCTCGACGGTCAGCGCACCGACCCGGCGGGGGTGCGCGCGGTGATCACCACCCCCGGCAGCCGGCTGCTCGTGGTGGAGCGCGCGGACGATCTTGTCGCCTGCTGTCAGCTGGAGCGCCGTACCGGACCCGGCGGGCTGGTCGCCGCCTACTTCGGCATGTTCGCGGTCCGCCCCGGCCTGCAGGGTGGGGGAGTGGGCCGCCGGGTCCTGGCGGAGGCGGAGCGCCGGGCCCGCGCCGAGTGGGCCGCGACCGAGATGCGGATGCAGGTGATCTCCGCCCGCGACGAGCTCATCGCCTGGTACGAACGGCGCGGCTACGCCCGCACCGGCGAGCTGTCGCCGTTCCCCTACGGCGACGAGCGCTTCGGCGTCCCCCGCCGCGCCGACCTGGCCTTCGAGCTCCTGGTCAAGCCCCTGACCTGACCGCCGTCACGATCTCCGGCACGTCGGTCACCACTCCGTCGAGAGCCAGCTCGCGCGCCCGGGCGAGCTCGTCCGGCGTGTTCACCGTCCAGCTGATGACGCCGATCCCCGTGGCCCGGCAGCGGGCCACGACCTCGGCCGAGAGCCGCGCGAACTCGCAGGAGACCAACTCCGCGCCCAGCTCGGCGGCCCGCTCCGGGGCGGTGGCCGTCGAACGCCCGGTGACCAGGCCGAGCCCCACCTCCGGCAGCAGCGCCCGGGTCTCGCGCAGCGCCTCGTCGTGGAACGAGATCACCGTGACCCGCTCGGTGAGGCCGCGCCGCTCGATCACCTCGGCCAGCGCCCTGGCCGCGGCCCGGTCCTTGATCTCGGCCTGGATCGGCGCCGAGACCGCGTCCAGCACCTCGGTGAACAGCGGCACCCGCTCGCCCAGGCCGGCGTCCAGGCCGCGGAGCTCGGCGAGCGTGAGGTCCCTGACCTGACCCGTGCCGTCGGTGGTGCGGTCGACCGTGGCGTCGTGGATCACCACCAGTTCCCCGTCCTTGCTCAGGTGCAGGTCGAGCTCGATGGCGTCCAGCGCCATCCGGTCGGCTCGGCGGAACGAGCGCAGCGTGTTCTCGGGCTCGGCGCCCATGAGCCCGCGGTGTCCGATGGTCTGAAGCGGCATGGCGCGACCCTAGCCGCCACCGGTTGCCGCCGCCCGAACGGCGGGCGAAGGGGGCGGGGCGCGAAGTTCCCCGCCCCCGGTTGATCGAAGGATCCGCTGCGGATACCGTGCTATTACGAGAATTTCTGCTGTGGAGGATGGGTTATGACGGAAACTTTGGCGTCCCTCACCTCTGAGGGCGACACCGCCCCGACCGACCGGATCGTCGCGCGGCCCGCCTGGCACGCCCTCAAGCGAGCCGTCGAGGCCATCCGCCCCGCCCAGTCCACGGACGGCTCGGTGGACTTCGCGGCCGAGGGCGCCCCCACCCGCTCGCAGCTGACCCGGGAGATCGAGCACGCCGTCGCCGCGATCGAGGAGCTCGCGCCGCTGCTGCCGCACGACGCCGCCTACCACCGGGCCCTCGTAGCCGACCTGCGCCGCTGGGCCGACGAGGGCTTCGGCGTCCCGGACTTCCTGGACTCGCTGCTCGCCTTCCACCCGGAGAAGACCCGCGCCGACGGCCGCCAGCACCTGGTCGTCTTCCCCATGTACACGCAGAACGGCAACCCGGACCGCAACCTGGAGGCCGTGGTGCTGCGCGTCGTCTGGCCCGACTGGCTGGCCGAACTCGAACGCGAGCGCTTCGACAACCCGATGTTCGTCGGCATCACCTTCGAGGACTTCACCCCGGGCTACGACACCAACTCCGCCGTCCTCTTCCCCGAGACCATCGCGGTGCGCCAGGCGCCCGAGCGCTTCTCCTGGGGCGGCATCTTCTGCGACCGCGAGGCGGCTCGCTTCCGGCGCGTGATCGGCGCCGCCTGCGAGGTCACCAGCCTGCGGCTGCCGGAGGACGCGGCCGGACTCCTCACCGACCAGGACCGCTGCCAGCAGACGTTCGTCCTGTGGGACATGATCCACGACCGCACCCACAGCCACGGCGACCTGCCGTTCGACCCCTTCATGATCAAGCAGCGCCAGCCCTTCTGGATGTACGGCCTCGAGGAGCTGCGCTGCGACCTCACCGCCTTCCACGAGGCCGGGCGCCTGGCCGCCGACGGCTACCCCCAGGGCCGCGACGTCCAGTACGCGGTGCTGCTCGACCGGCTCTTCCGCTTCCCCGTCACCGGTGCCCGGGTCCGCAACTACGACGGCCTCGGCGGCCAGCTGCTCTTCGCCTACCTGCACCAGCACGACGCGCTGCGCTGGACCGACAACCGGCTGACCATCGACTGGGACCTCGCCCGCCGGGTCACCGCGCGGCTGCGCGAGGAGATCGAGACCCTCTACCGCCAGGGCATCGACCGCCCCAAGCTGGTGCACTGGTTCAAGGCCTACGAGCTGGTGTCGCGCCATCTCGCTCCCCACCCCGGCTCGACCTGGGCCAAGGGCCCGGAGGCCCTCGACCTCAGCCTCCCGCCCCGCAAACTGGTCGACGAGGTGCTGCCCGACGAGTTCCCGCTCAGCCTCTTCTACGAGGCGCTGGGCAAGAAGCTCCGCAAGGTCATCGAGTCCACCCGGGGCATCACCGCCACGGCCCCCGCCGCCAGCGCGGCGTGAGCGCGGGAGCGTGGCGCGGCATGATGGGACCCGACGAGGAGGCGAGCACCATGAGCACCACCACCCCCCGGGGCCCCGGCGACGGCGGCCCGCTGGAAGGCGCGGTCGTCGCGGTGGCCGGCGCCGGCGGCGCCGCCGGCCACGCCGTCCTGCGGCGCCTGGCCCAGGCCGGCGCCACGGTCGTCGCGGCCGACGCGGACGCCCAGCGGCTCGCCGCCGGCGTGGACGCGGCCCGGTACGCCCACGGCGGCGCCACCGTGGTCGGCGACACCGTCGACCTGCTGCACCTGGCGGCCACCCGCGAGTGGACCGCCAAGATCCTCAAGGACTTCGGGCGCGTCGACGGCCTCGTCCACCTCGTCGGCGGCTGGCGCGGCTCGGCCACCTTCGCCGAGACCGACCTCGCCGACTGGGACCTCCTGCACGACCTGCTGCTGCGCACGGTCCAGCACACCTCGCTCGCCTTCGAGGCACCGCTCGCCCGCGCGGGCAACGGCCGTTACGTGCTGGTGAGCGCCGCCGGCGCCGCCCGACCCACCGCGGGCAACGCCGCGTACGCCGCCGCCAAGGCCGCCGCCGAGGCCTGGACCCTGGCCCTGGCGGACGGCTTCCGCAAGACCGCGGACGGCGGCCCGCCGGGCGCCGCCGCCACCATCGTCGTCGTCAAGGCCCTGGTCAACGACGCGATGCGGGCCGAGCGGCCCGGGCACCGCTTCGCCGGCTTCACCGACGTCCGCGACCTGGCCGAGTCGATCTGTCAGCTCTGGTCCAAGCCCACCGAGGAAGTGAACGGAACCCGCCTGTGGCTCACCCGTCAGCCCTGACCGCCACCACCGACGCCACCCGCCACCACGACCCGGAGGTGCGCGGCTTCGCCAGCGACAACTACTCCGGCGTCCACCCCGAGATACTGGCGGCCATCGCGCTGGCCAACGGCGGCCACCAGCCCGCCTACGGCGCGGACGCCTACACCGAGCACCTCCAGGACGTGTTCCGGGCCCATCTCGGCCCGCACGCCGAGGTGTACCCCGTCTTCAACGGCACCGGCGCCAACGTCGTCGCCCTCCAGGCGCTCACCGACCGCTGGGGCGCCGTCATCACCGCCGAGACTGCGCACATCCACACCGACGAGTGCGGCGCGCCCGAGCGCGTCGGCGGCCTCAAGCTGCTCACCGTGCCCACCCCGGACGGCAAGCTCACCCCCGAGCTCATCGCCCGCCAGGCGTTCGGCTTCGACGACGAGCACCGCGCCACGCCCCAGGTGGTGTCGATCACCCAGACCACCGAGCTGGGCACCCGCTACACCCCGGACGAGATCCGCGCGGTCTGCGAGTTCGCGCACGAGCGCGGCATGACCGTCCACCTGGACGGCGCCCGGATCGCCAACGCGGCCGCCTCCCTCGACCTGCCGCTCGCCGCGTTCACCACCGACGTCGGCGTCGACGCGCTCTCCTTCGGCGGCACCAAGAACGGCATGCTCCTCGGCGAGGCCGTGGTGCTCCTCACCCCGGGCGTGGCCCGCCGGATGCGCCACGTCCGCAAGCTCTCCATGCAGCTCGCCGCCAAGATGCGCTTCGTCTCCGCGCAGTTCGAGGCGCTGCTCGCCGGCGATCTGTGGCTGCGCGGCGCCCGGCACGCCAACGCCATGGCCCGCCGGCTCGCGGACGGGGTGCGCGAGGTCGACGGGGTGCGGATCCTCCACCCGGTGGAGTCCAACGCGGTGTTCGCCCGCCTCCCGCACGACGTGAGCGAGCGCCTCCAGAAGCGCTACCGCTTCTACTTCTGGGACGAGGCCGCGGGCGACGTCCGCTGGATGTGCTCCTTCGACACCACCGAGGAGGACGTCGACGGCTTCCTCGCCGCCCTGCGCGAGGAGATGGCGCGTTAGGGCCCGCGCCGGGTGTGCTCCGCGCCGCGCACGGCGCGGAGCACACCTCGCACGCCGCTCAGAGCGCGTGCGCCGGCGGCGGCGCCGTGCCGCCCAGGTGCGCCGGCAGCCACCACGCGTCCTCCGCGTTCCGCGGGGTGGCCGGATAGGCGCGCTGGGCGGCGTCGAGCAGCTCCTGGACGCGCTCCCGCAGCCGGTCGGAGACGGTCGCCGCCGGCTCGTCCGGGTCGGCCGTCATCGGCGAACCTATCCGGATGGTGATCGGGAAGTGGTTGCGTCCCAGGTCACGCTTGCGGCCCTTGGTCCACAGCCGCTGGGTGCCCCACAGGGCCACCGGCAGCATCGGCACCTGCGCCTGCTGGGCCATCCGCGCCGCGCCCGACTTGAACTTCTTGAGCGTGAAGGACTCCGAGATCGTGGCCTCCGGGAAGATCCCCACGATCTCGCCGTCCTTGAGGGCCTTCAGCCCGTGTCGGAAGGCCGCCTCGCCCTGCGCCCGGTCCACCGGGATGTGCTTCATGGCCCGCATCAGCGGGCCCGAGACGCGGTGCCTGAACACCGACTCCTTGGCCATGAACCGGACCAGTCTGCGGGCCGGGCGGGCCGCGAACCCGGCGAAGACGAAGTCCAGATAGCCGATGTGGTTGCTCACCAGCACCGCCCCGCCGGTGCGCGGCACGTGCTCGCTGCCGGCGATGTCGAAGCGCAGGTCGAGCGCCTTGAACATCGTCCGCGCTGCGGCGACGACCGGCGGGTAAACGAACTCTGGCATGCGGAGGGCCCCTCTTCAAGTGCGTCGAACCTACGCCTGCGTAACTTGCGGCGCGGCCGAATCGTGCCCCAAAGCCGGGAGAATCGCCAGTCCCCCGGCGCGGCCGAGCGTCCGGGCGGGAATGAAACCGGACTCCGGCGCGCTGCCGCCGGGTGGAGGTGTCGTCGGGCGGAGCGGAGGACGAGGCGACGATGAGCGAACCGGCGGAGCCCGTCCAGCTGACGGCCGCCGACCTGGGCGCCGGCCCGCTGGGCGGGCGGGCCACGCTGGTGCAGTTCTCCTCCGCCTTCTGCCAGCCGTGCCGGGCCACCCGGCGGATCCTGGCGGACGTCGCGGCCATGGTCGACGGCGTCGCGCACCTGGAGATCGACGCCGAGGCCCGACTCGACCTGACGCGTCGCCTCGGGATCTCCCGCACTCCCACCGTGCTCGTGCTGGACGCCGGCGGTCGGGTGGTACGGCGCGCCGCCGGCCAGCCGCGCCGGGCCGACGTGATCGCCGCCCTGGGCGCGGCGATCAGCGGCTGATCAACGGTCCGGTCGGACAATACGCACGTAGGCAAGGTCACAGTGCGACATGCTTGCCTGTGGGGGATACCCTTGGTTGTACTGGCCAGTAACAACCGGGTTGATCTTCCCATTGCCCCGTGTGCGGACCGATAGCAGTAGGAGAGCCGGCGTGAGCCTGAGGATCGTTGTCTGTGTGAAGTACGTGCCCGACGCCACCGGCGACCGGCGGTTCGCCGACGACCTGACCACCGACCGGGACTCCGTGGACGGGCTGCTCTCGGAGCTGGACGAGTACGCCGTCGAACAGGCCCTCCGGATCTCCGAGGACGCCGACGACGCCGAGGTCACCGTCGTCACCGTCGGCCCCGAGGACGCCACCGACGCCCTGCGCAAGGCCCTGTCCATGGGCGCCGACAAGGCCGTCCACGTCGAGGACGACGACCTCCACGGCACCGATGTCATCGGCACCTCGCTCGTCCTCGCCAAGGTCGCCGAGCACGTCGGCTACGACCTCGTCGTCTGCGGGATGGCCTCCACCGACGGCGGCATGGGCGTGCTGCCCGCGCTGCTCGCCGAGCGCCTCGGCGTTCCTCAGGTCACCCTGCTCTCCGAACTCTCCGTCGCCGACGGGAAGGTGACGGGCCGCCGGGACGGTGACGCCGCCACGGAGCGCCTGCAGGCCGAACTGCCCGCCGTCATCTCCGTCACCGACCAGTCGGGCGAGGCGCGCTACCCCTCCTTCAAGGGCATCATGGCCGCCAAGAAGAAGTCCCTGGAGACCCTCGACCTGGAGGACCTGGGCATCGAGGCCGAGGAGGTCGGCCTCGCCGGCGCCTGGACCGCCGTCGAGTCCGCCGCCGAGCGCCCGGCCCGCACCAAGGGCGAGATCGTCACGGACGAGGGCGACGGCGGCAAGCGGCTCGCCGCCTTCCTGGCCGAGCGCAAGTTCATCTGACGGCCGCCGCCGACGCCCACCCGCCGACCGCCCGCACCTTCCCGCAGGAGACGCGATTCCCATGGCTGAAGTCCTCGTCTACACCGACCACCTGGACGGCGCCGTCCGCAAGCCCACCCTGGAACTGCTCACCCTGGCCCGCCGCCTGGGCGACCCGGTCGCCGTCGTCCTCGGCCCGGGCGCCGAGATCGCGGCCCCCCTGCTGGCCGAGCACGGCGCCGTGCGCGTGCTCACCGCCGACGCCCCCGAGTTCGCCGACTACCTCGTCGTCCCCAAGGTCGACGCCCTGGAGGCCGCCTACCGGGCCGTCTCCCCGGTCGCCGTGCTCGTGCCCTCCTCGGGCGAGGCCAAGGAGATCGCCGCCCGGCTCGCCGTCCGCATCGGCTCGGGCCTCATCACCGACGCCGTCGACGTGACCGCGGGCGAGTCCGGCCCGGTGGCCACCCAGTCGGTGTTCGCCGCCGCCTTCACCACCACCTCCCGGGTCGCCAAGGGCACCCCGGTCATCACCGTCAAGCCCAACTCGGCCACCGTGGAGGCGGCCCCCGCGGCCGGCACCGTCGAGCCGCTCGACGTCGCCTTCGGCCCGCTCGCCACCGGCACCCGGGTCGTCTCCCGCAGCCCCCGCGAGTCCACGGGCCGCCCCGAGCTCACCGAGGCCGCCATCGTCGTCTCCGGCGGCCGCGGCCTGAACGGCGCGAAGAACTTCGCGCTGATCGAGGCGCTCGCCGACAGCCTCGGCGCCGCCGTCGGCGCCTCCCGGGCCGCCGTGGACGCCGACTGGTACCCGCACTCGCACCAGGTCGGCCAGACCGGCAAGACGGTCTCGCCGCAGCTCTACATCGCGGTCGGCATCTCCGGCGCCATCCAGCACCGCGCCGGCATGCAGACCTCCAAGACGATCGTCGCCGTCAACAAGGACGCCGAGGCGCCCATCTTCGAGCTCGCGGACTACGGCGTGGTCGGCGACCTCTTCGACGTCGTCCCCGCGCTCACCGACGAGGTGAAGGCCCGCAAGGGCTGAACCCAGCCCCCACGGGCCCCGCGCGTACGGCCGCGGAACCGGCCGCGTCGCCGCCGGCCAGGACCCGCGAGCTCCGGGCCCGCGGCGTCCGAGGGCCGGCTCGCCCGCCGGTCCAACTCGTGCCCCGGCACCGCCGGCGGCGGGCCGCTGCCGTCGTCCTCGTTGAGCCGGCCGATGGCCAGCCCGGCCAGCAGCTGGTAGTACTCCATGGTCTCCTCCGTCGGTTGACCGTTCGGTGATCCCCCTCGTCACCAGCGTCCGGCAGCCGCGTGACACGGCCTTTGCCCGCCGGTCAACGCTTGGCGCCGATCGGCTCGCCCGCCGTGAACAGGGCATGACGTGCGGACTGTTGTGTTTCGAGCCGGTCGCCGGTTAGCTTCTGTCCACCGAATTCTTCAACGTAATGTTGAAACGCGCGGGGCGGAGTGGTGCGGATGGCTCAGCGGACACCGGTGACGACCACCCTGACGGCGGCCGTCACCGCCGGCGTCGCCGCCTCCCTCGCCGACGTCGACGCCGACCTCGCCCGCCGCTATCCGGGTGACCCCGGCACCCGCCAGCCCGTGCACACCGTCTACGTCCCCGCCGACCGGTTCACCGCCGACACCACCCGCGCCTGGGGCGAACAGGCCCTCGCCCTGCTCGCCGCGCACGCCCCGGACGCCGCCTCCCTCGCGGAAACGCTCGGCCTCCCCGCGTCCCTGGCCGACCCCGTCCACCAGCGCGTCCTCGCGAAGCTGGGCGCCGAGCCCGTCGAGGACCTCAGGATCGACTTCGAGGACGGCTACGGCCCCCGACCCGACGACGAGGAGGACGCCGACGCCGCCCGTGCCGCCCGGCTCGTCGCCCGCGCCGCCGCCGACGGCACCGGGCCCCCGTTCGTCGGCCTGCGCATGAAGTGCCTGGAGGCCGCCGTCCGCGACCGCGGCATCCGCACCCTCGACATCTTCCTGACCACCCTGCTGGCCACCGGCCCGCTCCCCGCCGGCCTCGCCGTCACCCTGCCCAAGGTCTCCCGACCCGAGCAGGTCACCGCCATGGCCACCCTCTGCCGCGAGTTCGAGACCGCCGCCGGCCTCCCGCCGGGCCGGCTCGGCTTCGAGATCCAGATCGAGACCAGCCAGTCCATCCTCGGCCCCGACGGAACCGCCACCGTCGCCCGGCTGATCGACGCCGCCGAGGGCCGCGCCACCGCGCTGCACTACGGCACCTTCGACTACAGCGCCGCCCTCGGGATCAGCGCCGCGCACCAGGCCCCCGACCACCCGGCGGCCGACCACGCCAAGGCGGTGATGCAGGTCGCCGCCGCCGGCACCGGCGTCCGCCTCTCCGACGGCTCGACCAACGTCCTGCCCACCGGCGACACCGCCCAGGTGCACGCCGCCTGGCGCCTCCACCACGGCCTCGTCAGCCGCGCCCTGGCCCGCGGCTACTACCAGGGCTGGGACATGCACCCCGGCCACCTGCCCACCCGCTACGCCGCCGTCTACGCCTTCCACCGCGCCGGCCTCGACTCCGCGGCCGCCCGCCTCGCCGCCTACGCCGGCACCGCCGGCCACGGCGCCGCCGGCGGCCCGCCCCCCGCCGTGCTCGACGAGCCCGCCACCGCCCGGGCCCTCGGCGGCTTCCTGCTCCGCGGCCTGGACTGCGGGGCGCTCGACCTCGCCGAGGTCACCGACCGTACCGGCCTGAGCCGCGCCCAACTCGCCACCCTGGCCGGCCGCCGGGGCGTCTGAACCCGGCCCCGCCGCCCGGGGCGTCGCGTAACTCACCATGATCCGACTGGACAAGCCGGGCCGGCACGGATCAGGCTTCCTGCCCATGACCACTGATCTTGTCGCCGCCGTCGACATCGGCGGCACCAAAGTCGCCGGTGCCCTCGTGGACGGCACCGGGGACCTGCTCCACCGCGTCCAGGGCCCGACCAGGGCCCGGGAGTCCGCGGAGAGCGTGTTGCGGTCCGTGACCGACGTCGTCGCCCAGCTGACCGAGCACGAGCTCTGGCCCAGGGCCGTGGCGGTCGGCATCGGCAGCGCCGGCCCGGTCGACGCGCGCAACGGCACGGTCAGCCCGGTCAACATCCCCGCCTGGCGCGACTTCCCGCTCGTCGACGGCGTCCGCAAGCTCACCGGCGACCTCCCGATCACCCTCGTGGGGGACGGCGCCGCCATCGCCGCGGGCGAGCACTGGGTGGGCGCCGCCCGCGGCCGTTCCAACGCCCTGTGCATGGTGGTGTCCACCGGCGTCGGCGGCGGGCTGATCGTCGACGGCCGGCTCAGACCGGGGCCGACCGGCAACGCCGGCCACATCGGCCACATCAGCGTCGACTTCAACGGCGACCGCTGTCCCTGCGGCGGCCGCGGCTGCGTGGAGCGCATCGCCAGCGGTACCAACATCGCCCGGTACGCCCTGGCCGCCGGCTGGCGCCCGGCCGAGCCGGACGGGGACGCCACCGCCGCCGGCGTGGCCGTCGCGGCGGCCGCCGGCGACCCGATCGCCCTGGAGGCCTACGACCGGTCGGCCCGCGCCCTGGCCGCCGGCATCGCCGCCACCGCCACCCTGGTGGAGATCGAGACCGTCGTCGTCGGCGGCGGGGTGAGCCAGGCGGGCGAGGTGCTGTTCGGCCCGCTGCGCCGGGCCCTGCGCGAGTACGCCACCCTGCCGTACGTCAGCGACCTGGAGGTGGTGCCGGCGCAGCTCGGCACGGACGCCGGCCTGGTCGGCGCCGCGGCGGCCTGCTGGAGTGATCCGGATACGTTTTTGATCCTGGGGGAAGCGGGCAACTGACAGCAAGGGCGAAGAAGGAGGGGGATTAAGTGATCATCTGGCTGAACGGGGCGTTCGGCGCCGGCAAGACCACGGCGGCGCACGAACTGCTCCACCTGCTGCCGGGCAGCACGCTCTACGACCCGGACCTGGTCGGCGGGGAGCTGTGGAAGATGCTGCCCAAGGAGCGGTTGGCCCAGGTGGACGACGTGCAGGACCTGCCCGCCTGGCGGCGTCTTGTGGTGGACACCGCCGTGGCGCTGCTCGCGGAGATCCCGGGGCCGCTGATCGCGCCTATGACCCTGCTGGTCCAGCAGTACCGGGACGAGATCTTCGGCGGCCTCGCCGCCCGTCGGATCCCCGTCCAGCACTTCCTCCTCCGCCCGGACGAAACGTTTCTGCGCGCCCGGATAGACCAGCGCGCCGCCAGCGACGGCGACGCGGTGCGCAACTGGTGTCTCGGGCACCTGCCCCAGTACGACGCCGCGCTGGGCTGGCTGAGCGCCGACGCGCACACCGTCGACACCTCGCAGTTGACCCCGCGTCAGACGGCGGAGCTGCTGGCCGAGGCCGTCCGGCGCGGCGAGGGCGTCTGCCGGATCGTGCAGACGCCGCCGCCGCGTGCCCAGACGCTCGCCGCCGGCGTGTTGCTCTTCGACGACCGGGACCGGGTGCTGCTGGTCGACCCCACCTACAAGGCCGGCTGGGAGTTCCCCGGCGGCGTGGTGGAGCCGGGCGAGGCCCCGGCCCGGGCGGCGGTCCGGGAGGTGGCGGAGGAACTGGGCCTGCGGCTGACCGGCGAGCCCGCGCTGCTCGTGGTCGACTGGGAGCCGCCGACCGCCGCCCAGTTCGGTGGTCTTCGGCTGCTGTTCGACGGCGGGCGCCTGGACGCGGCGCGCGTCGAGGAGGTGGCGCTGCCGGGCGAGGAACTGCGCGACTGGTGCTTCGCCACCGAGGCGGAGGCCGAGCAGCTGCTCTCGCCCAACCGGGTCGCCCGGCTGCGCTGGGCGCTGCGCGCCCGCGCCCAGGGCCGGGCGCTCAACCTGGAGGCCGGCGTCCCGGTCGGCGCCTGACCCCGCCGCCCGTTCCGGCGGCCGGCCCGCTCCCGCGTCGAATCGCGACGCGTCACCGACCGCTCTAGCGTGACGGTGAAGGCCCCCGCGCGGGGGCCCCTGGCACGAGCGGTGACCGCCATGCGCATACCGGAGTCCATAGCCGGGCCCGCGCCGGGCCTCCACGCCACCCCGTTCGGCGGTGACGAGCCGTCCGGCTGGGGCGTCCGAGCCGCGCTCGCCGCGTCCTCGGCCGTCCTGGCCCTCGGCCTGTCCATGCTGTTCGCCGGCGCCGAGGAACCGGCCGGGCCCCCGCAGCCGGCCGCCGGGCAGGACGCCGGACACGTGCCCTCCGCGCCCGCCGGCGTCGCCGCCGACCCGCTGTCGCCCGCCGAGCCCGTCTGGCTCTCCATACCGGCCATCGACGTCGCCGCCCCGCTCTCCCGGGTCGGCCTCGACCCCGAGGGCTGGCTCGAATCGCCCCCGCCGGAGGCCGGGAACGTCGCCGGCTGGTACGACGGCGCCCCGCCGCCCGGCGCGGCCGGGGCCGCCGTTCTCGTCGGACACGTCGACAACGCCACGGGCCCCGCCGTCTTCTACGGCCTCGGCGCCCTGCGCCCCGGCGACACCGTGGAGGTCACCCGCGAGGACCGGCGCACGGTGCGGTTCACCGTCTACGACGTCGCCGTCTACGCCAAGGGGCACGTGCCGGAGGACGTCTACCGCCACGCGGGCGGCGCGGAACTGCGCGTCATCACCTGCGGCGGCAGCTTCGACGAGGCCACCGGATACAGCGGGAACGTGGTCGTCTTCGCGCGCCTGACGGGCAGTCGCTGACCCGGACGGCGCAGCCCCCTCACCCGGGTGCCGCTCCCGGGCGGTGCGGCGCCGGCCCGGTGCCTAACGTCGGCATCCGGGGCGACGCGCACCTCCCACGAAGGAGCCATTCCGATGACCACACCGCGAACCGCACTGGCCGCCGTCGGGTTGGGCGCGATCGTGCTCGCGTCGAGCGCGCCCGCCGCGCACGCGCTGGTACCGGCCCAGGCCGACACCTTCGGGTTCAGCCTCTCCCCGCAGTCGGTCACGCCGGGCGGCGCCGTCGACCTGACCGTCACCGGCTGCACCGAGTTCGAGGCCACCGCCGAGTCCGCCGTCTTCGACCGGGTCACCCTCGGCATGCCGGGGGAGACCCAGTCGGCCCGCACCACCGTCGACGCCGACGCCCGGGTCGGCGCCCAGTTCACGGTCACCTTCGCCTGCGGCTCGGAGACGGGCAACACCACCCTCACCATCGTCTCGCCCACCGCGTCGCCGAGTCCGACCGCGTCCACCACGACCAGCTCCACGACGCTGCCCACCCGCGGCGCGCAGGCCGGCGTCGGCGGCGGCTCCGACTCCGAGGACCCGACCCTGCTGCTCTCCGGGGCCGGGCTCTGCATGGCCGCCGTGACCGCGGCCGCGGTCGTCGTCAGGCGCCGTGCCGGCCGCCCCCACTGAGGAGCCGTCAGCCGCCGGCGGCCCCGGCTCAGCCCCTGGCGGCCGCCGCGTACCGGGCGAGGAACAGCGCCTCGGCCACCGACATCCGCTCCAACTCCTCGGGCGAGACGCTCTCGTCCACGGCGTGGATCCGCGCCGCCGGCTCGCTCAGCCCGATCAGCAGGATCTCGGCCTTCGGGTAGAGCCCGGCCAGGGTGCTGGTCAGCGGGATGGAGCCGCCCTGGCCCACCACGGCCATCTCCACCCCGTCGTACGCCTCGCGCATCGCGGCCGCCATCGACGCGTAGGCCGGGCTGGCGGTGTCGGCCCGGAACGGCTGGCCCTCGCCGGTGGCCCGCACCGTCACCCGGGCGCCCCACGGGGCCCTGGCCTTGAGGTGCTCCGCCAGCAGCTCGCTGGCCGCCGACGCGTCCACGCCGGGCGGCACCCGCAGGCTCACCAGCGCCCTGGCGCTGGCCTGCACCGACGGGGTGGCCCCCACCACGGGTGGGCAGTCGATGCCGAGCACCGTCACCGCCGGCCGTGCCCACAGCCGGTCGGCGACCGACCCGGAGCCGATCAGCTCGACGCCGTCCAACACCCCGGCGTCCGCCCGGAACGCCTCCTCCGGGTACTCCGTCCCCGCCCACCGGCCGTTCCCGGCGAGACCGTCGACGACGGTCGAACCGTCCTCGGCGCGCAGCGAGTCGAGCAGCCGGATCAACGCGGCCAGCGCGTCCGGGGCGGCCCCGCCGAACGCCCCCGAGTGCAGGTTGCCCTCGAGCGTGTCCACCTGGACCCGCACCCTGGCCATGCCACGCAGGATCGCCGTCACCGTCGGCTGACCGGCCCGGAAGTTGCCGGTGTCGCCGATCACGATCGCGTCGGCCGTCAGCAGCTCCGGGTGCTGCTCGGCGTACCGCTCGAGCCCGCCCGTGCCCTGCTCCTCCGAACCCTCCACGATCACCTTGATCCCCACCGGCACCCCGCCGTTGGCCCGCAGCGCGCGCAGCGCGAGCAGGTGCATCAGCACCCCGCCCTTGCAGTCCGCCGCGCCCCGCCCGAACCAGCGGCCGTCCCGCTCGGTCAGCTCGAACGGCGGCGAGGTCCAGGCCGCCTCGTCCAACGGGGGCTGCACGTCGTAGTGCGCGTACAGCAGCACGGTCGGCGCCCCCTCGGGCCCGGCCAGCTCGCCGTACACGGACACCGTCCCGTCGGGCGTCTCCAGCAGCCGCACGTCGCCGAAGCCCTCGTCGAGCAGCGCCCGCGCTATCCACTCGGCCGCCGCCACGCACTCCCGGGGCGGGAACTGCTCGGCGTCGGCCACCGAGCGGAACGCCACAAGCTCGGCCAACTCCTCCCTGGCCCGCGGCATCAGGGCGGCGACGGTTCCGGAGATCGCGGAGTGCTGCGGTCCTTGCTGCATGAGAGGCTCCTCGGGAGGGCGTGGCGCGGTACCCCCGCGAGCGTGGGGTGCGGGGTGTCGGGATGCCGCGATCATCCCACAGCCGGGGTCGGCGCACGGGGGATCGTAGGATGCCGTGCGGTGGTCGTAAGACGTGACGCGACGGGGAGCACAAGCACATCGTGAGCAGCGAGAACGAAGCCGGACGAGGGGTGTGGGACGTCGTCGTTGTGGGCGCGGGCCCCGGTGGGGCCTCCGCCGCCCGGGCCGCCGCCGAGACCGGCCGCCGGGTGCTGCTGTTGGAGAAGGCGGAGCTGCCCCGCTACAAGACGTGCGGCGGCGGCATCATCGGGCCCACCCGGGACGCGCTGCCGCCGGGCTTCGAACTCCCGCTCCGGGACCGGGTGCACGCCGTCACGTTCTCGCTCAACGGCCGCCTGGCGCGCACCCGCCGCTCCAAGCGGATGCTGTTCGGCCTGGTCAACCGGCCCGAGTTCGACCAGCGCCTGGTCGAGGCCGCGGTCAAGGCGGGCGCCGAGCTGCGCACCGGCGCCACCGTCACCCGGGTCGAGCAGCACGGTCCCGCGGTGCCCGACCGGCGCACCGTCGCCGTCGTACTGGCCGGCGGCGAGACCCTGCTGGCCCGGGCGGTGGTCGGCGCGGACGGCAGCGCCAGCCGGATAGGGGCCCACGTCGGGGTGCGGCTCGAGCAGGTCGACCTGGGCCTCGAGTCGGAGATCCCGGTGCCGCCCGAGGTGGCCGGCGACTGGGCCGGCAGGGTGCTGATCGACTGGGGGCCGCTGCCGGGCTCCTACGGCTGGGTCTTCCCCAAGGGCGACACCCTGACCGTGGGCGTGATCTCGGCCCGCGGCGAGGGCGCGGCCACCAAGCGGTACCTGGAGGACTTCGTGGCCAGGCTCGGGCTCGCCGGGTTCGAGCCCAGCGTCTCCTCCGGCCACCTCACACGCTGCCGCACCGACGACTCGCCGCTGTCCCGCGGCCGGGTGCTGGTGTGCGGCGACGCGGCGGGGCTGCTCGAGCCCTGGACCAGGGAGGGCATCTCCTTCGCGCTGCGCTCCGGCCGGCTCGCCGGCCAGTGGGCGGTGCGCATCGCCGAGGCCAACGACGCGGTGGACGCGCGGCGGCAGGCCCTCAACTACACCTTCGCCATCAAGAGCGGCCTCGGCGTCGAGATGGGCGTCGGCCGCCGGCTGCTGTCCGTCTTCGCGCAGCGGCCCCGGCTGCTGCACACGGCGCTGGTCGGGTTCCGGCCGGCGTGGACCGCGTTCGCCCAGATAACCAGGGGCTCCACCACGCTGGCCGGCATCGTGCGGACCCACCCCGTCGCCCGCCGCACGCTGTCCGCGCTGGACCGCGCCGGACGCCCCGAGCCGGACGAGACGCCGAAGGCCCAGGACCGGTCCGGGGCCTGAGGCGCGGGCGGTACTCCACCGGGAGTACGCCGGGGGCCCACTCCCGGCGGACGCTCGGTGCCGCGCCGCCGGGCTAGCGTGGACGGGTGACCATCCACCGCGCGGCCCCACCCGACGCCGGGCCGGACGGGCCCCGGCGGGCCCGCCCGCTCGCGGCGCTCGCCGCGCTGCCCTGGCCGTCCACCGCCGCCGTCGCGCTGGTCCAGCTGGTCGGCTCCGGCTTCGCCGCGCACGGCCAGCCGGACCGCGCCGACCTGGGCACCGTCGGCCAGCTGCTGCTCCTCGCCGGGCCGCTCCTGCTGCTCACCCGCCGTGCCCTGCCCCGGTTCGCCGCCTTCGGCTGCGTGACGGTGACCGTGGCCTACCTGGCACTCGACCACCCCTACGGCCCGGTCTTCCTCAGCCCCGCCGTCGCCGCCTTCCACGCCGTGACCGCCGGGCACCGGCGGGCCGCGGCCGTCGCGATGGCGCTGCTCTGGGCGGGGGTGCTGGTCACCGCGGGCCGCCCCCTCGACTGGGGGCAGGCGGTCGCCGCGGCCGCCTGGATGGTGGCCGTGCTCGCGATCTCCGAGACCGCGCGGATCCGCCGCGCGCAGCGGGCCGCCGAGCGGGCCGAGCGGGCGGCCGCCGAGCGGCGCCGCGCCGACGAGGAACGCCTGCGCATCGCCCGGGAGCTGCACGACGTCCTCGCCCACAGCATCTCGGTGATCAACGTGCAGGCCGGCATGGGGCTCGCGCTGTTGGACTCCGACCCCGAGCAGACCCGCGCCGCGCTGACCACCATCAAGTCCGCCAGCCGGGAGGCGCTGGGGGAGGTGCGCCAGGTGCTCGACACGCTCCGCGCGCCGGGCGCGGCACCACGGGCTCCGGCGCCCGGCCTCGACCGGCTGCCCGACCTCGCCGAGCAGGCCGCCCACGCCGGGCTGCGCGTCGAGACCAGCACCGAGGGCACCCCCGCGCCGCTGCCCCCGGGCGCCGACCTCGCCGCCTTCCGGATCGTCCAGGAGGCGCTGACCAACATCGTGCGGCACTCCGGATCCCGCGCCGCCCGGGTGCGACTGCGCTACGCCCCCGGCCTGCTGGACATCAGGATCGACGACGACGGGCCGGCCACCGGCTCCGGCGCCGGCACGGGCAACGGCCTGATCGGCATGCGCGAGCGGGCGGCGGCGCTCGGCGGCACCGTGACGGCCGGCCCGAGACCGGACGGCGGATTCCGCGTCGACGCCAGCCTGCCCCGTGCCGCGCCCGACCGGGCGACGCCGCCCGAGAACCGGGAGACCACGTGATCCGCGTCCTGCTCGCCGACGACCAGGTGCTGGTCAGGGCCGGCTTCCGCGCCCTGCTCGACGCCCAGCCCGACATCACCGTGGTCGCCGAGGCGGCGGACGGGGACGAGGCCGTCGAGCTCACCCGCCGACACCGGCCCGACCTCGTCCTGATGGACATCCGGATGCCGGTGCTCGACGGCCTCGCGGCCACCCGCCGGATCACCGGGGAACCGGAACTCGACGGGGTGCGGGTGGTGATGCTCACCACGTTCGAGCTCGACGAGTACGTCTTCGAGGCCATCCGCTCGGGGGCCTCCGGCTTCCTGGTGAAGGACACCGAACCCGACGAACTGCTGCGCGCCGTACGGGCCGTGGTCGCCGGCGACGCGTTGCTGTCGCCCGGCGCCACCCGCCGGCTGATCGCCGAGTTCGCCGCGCGGTCGAAGCCGCCGGCCGATGCCGTGCGCCTCACCGAACTCACCGAGCGGGAACGGGAGGTGATGGCGCTGGTCGGCATCGGCCTGTCCAACGAGGAGATCGCGCGCCGGCTCGTCGTCTCGCCGCTCACCGCCAAGACCCACGTCAGCCGGGCCATGGTGAAGCTCGGCGCCCGCGACCGGGCACAACTCGTGGTCCTGGCCTACGAGTCGGGCCTGGTGCGCCCCGGCTGGCTGGGCTGAGCCGCCGCCTTGCGCCGCACGTACAGCTGCTTGCGTACCCTCGCCACCACCGTGCCGTCGGCGGCGACCACGGTGCAGTCGAACCACGGCAGCGCCCTGCCGCCGTCGGCGGTGGCCGCCCTGATCTCGGCCACCCGGTCCTCGGACACCTCGAACTCGACGAACACGTGGCCGCGGCCGGGGGAGACGTAGTCGATCTCCGCGGCCTTGTCCCACACCACGTAGCCGGGGCCGAGCCGGTGCAGCACCAGCAGGGCGAAGAACGGGTCGCACATCGAGTAGAGCGAGCCGCCGAACTGCGTCCCGAAGTAGTTCCGGTTGAACCGCCCGAGCCGCAGCATGACCCGGGCGCCGCCCCAGTCGTCCGAGATGTCGAGCACCCTGATCCCGGCGGACCGGTAGGGCGGCCACCAACGCATCAGCCGCCGCAGGGTCCTCGGACTGAGAGAACGTGCCATGGCGCGAAGCTACCACGCTGGTTACTGGATAGTAACAACGGGATGCGGCCCCCGGGGTCAGCCCGACTGGATCCGCCGCCGCGCCAACTGGGCCGTCGCCGCGGCCACCGCCGCCAGCAGCGCCACCGTCGTCATCGCCGTCGCCAACGAGAACCAGTCGGCGAGGAAGCCGATGGCCACCGGGCCCAGCAGGAACCCGCCGTAGCCGAGCGTCGAGGCGGCGGCCACCCCCCGCGGGCCGGCCAGCGCCCCGGCCCGGGCGATGGCCACCGGGAAGATGTTCGCCAAGCCGAGGCCCGTGATCACGAAGCCCAGCAGCACCAGCCACACCGTCGGCCCCAACGCCCCCAACAGCATCCCCACCGCGGCCGTGACGCCACCCGCCACCAGCGCCCGCGTCTGACCGAGCCGCTCCAGCAGCGCGGAGCCGGTCAGCCGGCCCACCGTCATGGCCATCGCGAAGACCGAGTAGCCCGCCGCCGCCAGCCCCACGCCCGCGTCCAGCGACTCCCGGAGGTGCAACGCGCTCCAGTCCGCCAGCGCCCCCTCCCCGTAGGCGGTGCACAGCGCGATCAGACCGAGCACCAGCACCAGCCAGCGCACCCCCGCGCCGCCCGCCCCCGGCCCCGCGGTCGCGCCGTCGGGCGCCGGCCCGCGCGGCGCCGGCGCGGCCAACAGGGAACGCGCCGCCAGCGCCGCCACCGCCACCCCGAACACCGCCAGCGCGCCCAGGTGGCGCGCCGCGCTCACCTGCCCGGCCACCAGACCACCGAGCCCGGCGCCCACCATGCCGCCCAGGCTGTAGGCCGCGTGGAAGCTCGGCATCACCGGCCGCCCCAACGCCGCCACCACGTCCACCGCGGCGCTGTTGGCCGCCACGTTCAACGCCCCGAAGCCCGCCCCGAAGACCAGCAACACCAGGCCGAGCACCAGCGGCGACCGCGCGTGCGGCGGCAACGCCACGCTCGCCGAGAGCACCACGGCGGCGCCCACCGTCACCGGATGCGCCCCGAACCGCTGACACAGCCGCCCGGTCAGCATCATGGTGACCACGGCCCCGACCGAGACCCCGAGCAGCGCCAGGCCGAGCGCGCTCGACGACGCGCCCGTCTGCTCCTTCACCGCCGGGATGCGCACCACCCAGCCCGCGAACACGAAACCGTCGAGCGCGAAGAAGACGGTCAACGCCGCCCTGAGACGACGCGCCCCCGGCTCCACCGCCACCCGAGGCGCCACCCCCCGCCGCACACGCGAGGTCGACACGGCCCTGCGTTTGTTCATCGGAGGCACAAAGCCAGAATAGGGGCGTGACCCACCCCCGTACCAGGCTCGAGAGGGGCCGGAACGTGCTCGGCCCGGCACTCGAGCTCGTTCACACCGGGCGCGCCCCGACCCGCGCCGTCCTCACCACCGAACTCGGCGTGACCCGCGCGACCGCGGGCGCCGTCGCGAGCGAGCTCCAGAGCCTCGGCCTGATCACCGTCGACGCCCGCCCCGGCGCCGGGGCCGGCGGCCAGGGCCGCCCCTCCCACCGGCTGGCCATCGCCGACGACGGTCCCGTCGCCCTCGCCGCACAGGTGCACGCCGACGGCTTCCGCGCCGCCCTCGTCGGCCTCGGCGGCCGCATCGTCGCCACCGCGCCCGCCTGCGTCACCGTGGCCGCCGACCCCGCCGAGGTCATCGGCGACGTCGTCGAGGCCGGCGCCCGGCTGCTCGCCGAGACCGGCCGCCGGTGCGTGGGCGCCGGCCTCGCCGTCCCCTCCGCGGTCGCCGAGCCCGACGGCACCGCCCTCAACCCGCTGCACCTCGACTGGCCGGCCGGCGCCCCGGTCCGCGACATCTTCAACGACTGTCTCGCCGAGGCCGGGATCGCCGCCGCCGGCCACTGCGGCAACGACGTCAACCTCGCCGCCCTCGCCGAACACCGGCACGGCGCCGGCCGTGGCGCCCGCCACCTGCTGTGCGTCGCCACGGGCCACCGGGGCGTCGGCGGCGCGCTCGTCGTCGACGGCCGGCTGCACACCGGCAGCGCCGGGCTCGCCCTGGAGGTCGGTCACCTCACCGTCGACCCCCAGGGGCGCCCCTGCCACTGCGGCGGCCGCGGCTGCCTCGACGTCGAGACCGACCCGCTGGCCCTGCTCGAGGCCGCCGGCAGCCGGCCAGACCCGCAGGGCTCGCTCCTCGACCAGGCCCGCGACCTGATCGCCACCCGCTACCCGGACGACCCGGCCGTCCGAACCGCCGCCCACACCGTCATCGACCGGCTCGGCCGCGGCCTGGCCGCCCTCGTCAACATCCTCAACCCCGACCGCATCATCCTCGGCGGAGTGCACGGCGCCCTGCTCGCCGCGGCCCCCGGGCGGCTCGGCTCGGTCGTCGGCGACCACAGCCTCTGGGGCCGCTCGGGCGACATCCCCATCACCCCCTGCGTCCTGGGCCACAACAGCCTCGTCGGCGCCGCCGAACTCGCCTGGCAACCCGTGCTCGACGACCCCCTCACCACCCTGGCCGGGTGAGCCCGGCCGCCCGTCACGCCACCCCGCCCACCCCCCCCCCCCCCCCCCCCCCCCCCCCCCCCCCCC
>NZ_JAVREM010000037.1:0-61118 GCF_031845425.1 Streptomyces millisiae | reverse complement strand
GGATCAAACTCTCCGTGAATGCTTCAAAGAAGATCATCCACGAGAACAATTTGATTCTCGCATTGATCAATCAAAAATCTGGCATTGACTTCTTGGCACACTGTTGAGTTCTCAAGGAACGGACGCTACCTTCGGTTCCCTTTCGGGCCCCTCCGGGCTTCCCTTCGGTGTTCACTACTTTAGAACCATCTCCCGCCGGATTCCAAATCCGGCCCCGGAGAAGCTGTTTCAGGCAAGCAGAAACAGACCCTCGCGGGCAGAGCGTTCAAAGAAGTGGATTGGCGCCCGTGACGAGCGCTTGGGCAACGTTACGCCCTCACTCCAACGGCGTCAACTTGAGGTCAACTCGCCTCGGGGAGCGCGAACTCGGCCCACACCGCCTTGCCGCCCTCGGGCAGTCGGCGGGCGCCCCACTCGGCCGCGATCGTCGCCACCACGGCGATCCCGCGCCCCGCCTCGTCGGCGGGCGCGGCCTGTTGGCGGCGCGGCAGGTGCTCGTCCCCGTCCGTCACCTCGACGATCAGCCGGCGGTCGGTGCGGCGCAGCCGCAGGCCCATCGGGGCGCGGCCGTGCTTGAGGGAGTTGGCGACCAGTTCGCTGGCCGCCAGCACGCCCAGCTCGCGGAGCTCCTCGGGGAAGCGCCAGCTGGCCAGCACCCCGTCGGCGAAGGCGCGGGCGCGCGGGGCCGCCTCGACGCCGCCGAGCAGGTCGAGGGCGGCGCCCCTGAAGAGGTCGGCCTCCTCGCCGTGCCGCTCGGGGCAGCCGAGGACGAGGACGGCCACGTCGTCGTCGTGCTCCTCGGTGATGCCGAGGGCGCGCAGCAGCCGGCCGCAGATGATCTCGGGGCCGCCGCCGCTGCCGGTGCCCGTCAGGGCGCGCTCCAGGGCGTCGATCCCCTCGTCGATGTCGGCGTCCCTGCGCTCGACCAGGCCGTCTGTGTAGAGGACGGCGGTGGCGCCGGGGCCGAAGGGGACGGTGCCCGAGCTGTGGATCCAGCCGCCGGTGCCGAGCGGTGGGCCGGTCGGCTCGGTGACCCGGGTGATGGATCCGTCCGGTTCCTGGATGAGGATCGGCAGGTGGCCGGCGGAGGCGTAGCTGAGCGTGCCCTCGTTGGGGTCGTAGACGGCGTAGACGCAGGTGGCGATCTGGCTCGGGTCGATGTCGGCGGCCAGTCCGTCGAGGAGTTGCAGCACCTCGTGCGGCGGGAGGTCGAGTCGCGCGTAGGCGCGCACGGCGGTGCGCAGTTGGCCCATGATCGCCGCGGCGCGCATGCCCCGGCCCATGACGTCGCCGATGACGACGGCGGTGCGGCCGGCGCCCAGGGTGATCACGTCGTACCAGTCGCCGCCGACGGCCGCGTCGATGCCGCCCGGCTGGTAGGTGGCGGCGACGCGGAGGTCGTCCGGCTGCTCGAGTTCCTGCGGGAGGAGGCTGCGCTGGAGGGTGACGGCGGCGGCGCGCTGCTGGCTCTCGCTCTCGCGCAGTCGCTCGGCCGAGACGACCTGGTCGGTGACGTCGGAGGCGAAGACGAGCACGCCGCGGGCGGCCGGGCCCTCGGGGGTGGCGAGCTGGACGGGGGTGCAGGTGAAGGTGAAGTAGCTGTCGCGGCTCGGTCCCGGGACGCGGCGTGACTTGAGGGTGCGCGGGGTGCCGCTGCGCCTGACCTGGTCCATGAGGGGGAGCAGGCCGAGCTCGACGAGCTCGGTGAGGGACTCGCGGGCGGGCGCGCCGGGGGTGCGGCGGCCGAAGTGGGCGGCGTAGGCCTCGTTGACGTAGGCGACGCGGTGGTCGCCGCCCTGGACGACGGCCACGGGGGCCGGGACCTGGCCGAGCAGCTCGTGGACGGCGAGGGCGTCGACGCCGTGGCCGGCGTACCCCGGTCTGCCGTGGGGGGCGGTGCTCTGCTGCTCGCCGCGGGCTGCCGGTACGCCGCCGGTGGAGCCGGTCTCGGTTCCGGTGGGGGCGTGGCGCCGCTGTGCTCCGGGCAGCCGGATACCCCAGCGCGTCAAATTCACAGCGTTCCGATCCGATTCGTTCTGCTCTGTGCGTTCCGTGGTGTGCGTGTGCGTTCGTTGGTGTCGGTGCGGTGTCGATCTCTACAGGGCGCTGAGCGGGAGCACACCCATGGTCACATGCGCGAGGCGGGTCAGGTGTCCTCGGGGTGGCGTCCGGTGCCCGCGGCGAGCTCGAACTCGGCCCTGGGGTGTTCCAGGGAGCCGAGGGAGACGATCTCACGTTTGAACAGCCCGGCGAGGGTCCACTCGGCGAGGACGCGAGCCTTCCGGTTGAACGTGGGGACGCGACTGAGGTGGTAGACGCGGTGGACGAACCAGGCGGGGTAGCCCCGGAGCTTCCTTCCGTAGACGCGCGCGACGCCCTTGTGCAGGCCGAGCGAGGCGACGGATCCGGCGTAGCGGTGACGGTAGTCGGTGAGGGGGCGGCCGCGCAGGCGGGCGACGAGGTTCTCGGCGAGCCGGCGGGCCTGGCGGACGGCGTGCTGGGCGTTGGGCGAGCAGGGGGCGGCCGGGTCGGCGGTCAGGTCGGGGACGGCGGCGGCGTCGCCGGCGGCCCAGACGTGGTCGACCCCCTCGACGCGGAGGGTGGCGGCGCAGCGGACGCGGCCGCGTTCGTCGAGGGGGAGGCCGAACGCGCGGAGCACGGGGTTGGGCTTGGCGCCGGCGGTCCAGACCAGGGTGCGGGTGGGGTGGCGGCTGCCGTCGCTGAGGGTGGCCACGCGGTCGGCGCAGGACTCGAGGCGGGTGGAGAGGCGCACGTCGATGTTGCGTCCGCGCAGCTCGCGCAGGGCGTAGGCGCCCATCTGCTCACCCACCTCGGGGAGGATCTTCTCCGTTGCCTCCACCAGGATCCACTTCTGCTCCTCCGGTCGGATGTTGTGGTAGTAACGGCACGCGAAACGTCCCATGTCCTCCAGCTCGGCCAGGGCCTCGACGCCCGCGTAGCCGCCTCCGACGAAGACGAAGGTGAGGGCGGCGTCGCGGACCGCGGAGTCGCGGGTGGAGGAGGCGATGTCGAGCTGTTCGAGGACGTGGTTGCGCAGTCCGATGGCCTCCTCGACGGTCTTGAAGCCGATGCCGTGCTCGGCGAGTCCCGGCACGGGAAGTGTGCGGGAGATGGAACCGGGGGCGACGACGAGTTCGTCGTAGGTCAATCGGAGTGGTTCTCCGTCGGACTCGCGCGTCGCGAGCGTGCGCACGGTGACGGTGCGGCGCGTGGGGTCGACGGCGACGGCCTCTCCGGGGACAAAGCGGCAGCGGGCGAGGACGCGGCGCAGGGGGACGACGACGTGTCGCGGCGAGATGGAGCCGGCGGCCGCTTCGGGAAGGAAGGGCTGGTAGGTCATGTACGGCTCGGGGCTGACCATGGTGATCACGACGTCGCCGCGTCTCAGCTCGCGCCGGAGCCTGCGCTGGAGGCGATGCGCGGTGTAGAGACCGACATAGCCCCCACCGATCACGACGATGTGCGCGGGTTGCTTCGTCACCCGTCCATGAGGCACCCGGGGGCGCGCTTTTGTCCACAGGTTGGTACGGGGTGGTGCTCCGACCGAGGGCCGGCGGGGGCCGGGGAGGCGTGGGACGTGCCTGATCCGCGACCGCCCGCCCGTGGCGTTTGTATGGCTTCTTCGGCTTATGGGGCGTCTTGGCGCTGTAGGGGGCTCTTCGGGGCTCTTGGGGTCACTTGCTCCTTCTCAGTGTCAGTGCCCTCAACTATGTTCGTACTCACAGTTAGGGGCGGTCACTCCGTCCCTCGGACCGGGGGAAATCGATATGCCTATGCAGGGATCTGAGGCGGCGGAGGCGGGGAGCTCCGAGGGGAAGACGGCGCCGCTGCGGGTGGACGCGCAGCGCAATCTGCGGCATGTGCTGAGCGCCGCGCGGGACGTGTTCGGCGAGCAGGGTTACGGGGCGCCGATGGAGGAGGTGGCCCGCCGGGCGCGGGTGGGCGTCGGCACGGTGTACCGGCGGTTCCCCAACAAGGAGGCGCTCGTCAGGTACATCACGGAGGAGGAGACGCAGCGGTTGACGGCCAGGGCGCGGGAGGCGCTGGCCGGGGACGAGGAGCCGTGGGGGGCGCTGGCGGGGTTCGTGCAGCGGTCGGCGGCGGGCGGGGCGGGGCGGCTGTTGCCGCCCGAGTTGTTGACGGCGAGCGCGGCGCCGGCGGGCGGGTCCGAGGCGGGTGCCGGGGAGCGGGTGCCGCACCAGCGCGGGGCGTCGGCGGCGCGTCCTGGGAGCGCCGGCACGGTGGAGTTGCTCTCGGCCGTGGGGCAGTTGGTGGAGCGGACGCGGGCGGCCGGGGAGCTGCGGGCCGATGTGACGGTGGCGGACCTGATGTTGGTGATAGCCACCACGCCGCCGCGCGTCGAGGATCCGGCGCGGCAGTCGGCGGCCGGTGAGCGGCTGCTGGAGATTCTCCTCCAAGGGCTGCGGGCGGAGCGCGTGTTGGGGAGATGACCCTCGGACGAGTGGTTCTCGGGCGACTCCGGCTGGGCGGCGCGTTTCCTGTGGCAACCTGAGCGCTGTCGCTGACGCCAATGTAAATACGAGGGCTCGCCGCATGGTCGTTGAGGGGCAGGACGACGATTCCAAGGTTCCACGGCAGCGTCCGCGTCTGGAGGCGGAGTCGTCGGCGTCGGCCGATCTCGCGCTGGTCGACGGGATGCGTCGGGGTGATCCGGGGGCGTACGACGAGTTGTACCGGCGCCACGCGGATGCCGTGCGCCGGTACGCGCGCACCTGCTGCCGGGACGCGGACACCGCGGACGACCTGACCAACGAGGTGTTCGCCGCCACCCTCCAGGCGGTGCGGCGGGGCGCGGGCCCCGACACGGCGGTGCGGGCCTATCTCCTCACCTCGGTGCGGCGGGTGGCGGCGGACTGGGCGCGCACGGCGAAGCGGGAGCAGCTCGTCGAGGACTTCGCCGCGTTCGCGGTGTCCGCCGCCGCGGTCCAGGCGGGCGGCCCGGCCACGCACGAGGCCGGCGCGGACGTGCGGGCCATGCGCCAGGCGGAGGAGTCCATGGCGGTGCGGGCGTTCCGCAGCCTGCCCGAGCGCTGGCAGACGGTGCTGTGGCACACCGCCGTCGAGGACGCGTCGCCGCGCGACGTGGCGCCGCTGCTCGGTCTCACGCCCAACGCGACGGCGGTGCTCGCGCACCGGGCCAGGGAGGGCCTCAAGCAGGCGTACCTCCAGGCGCACGTGAATCGGGCGTTGACGGACGGCGGGGAGTGCGCGCGGTTCGCCGACCGGCTCGGCGCCTACGCCAGGGGCGGCCTGCGCACCCGGGCCGAGCGGGGGCTGCGGAAGCACCTGGCGGAGTGCGCGCGGTGCGCGGTGGCCGCGTCCGAGGTGCGGGACGTCAACGCGCACATCCGCGCGGTGCTGCCGATCGCCGTGATCGGCTGGTTCGCGGCCGACTCCTCGCTCAAGGGGGCCGCCCTGTGGCTCGGCGCGGCCGGCGCCGGGGCGACGGCCGGCTCGGCGGCCGCGGCCGGCGGGGCCGGGGGCGGCGCGGCGGCGGAGGGGCTCGGCGCGCCGGTGAAGGCCGGGATCGCGTCGGGCGTGGTGGTCTCGGCGGTGGCGGCGGTGCTGGCGATGGCGCTGCTGGGCTCCGACGGGGAGGACCCGCCGGAGGCGGCGGCGCCGGACGACGCGGCGCCGGCCGAGCCGGAGCCGCGCCCCGAGCCGACGTCAGAGCCGGTGGCCGAACCGGAGCCGCTGCCGCGCCCCGAGCCGACGCCCGAGCCGTCCCCGTCCCCCTCCCCTTCACCCTCGCCCGAGCCCGCGCCGGCGCCGGCGCCGCCGGTGCCCGAACCCGAGCCGACGCCCGAGCCGTCCCCCTCGCCCACGCCCGAACCGGCGCCTCCCCCACCGGCGCCCCAGCCGTTCGAGCTGCGGCACCTGGCGTTCGACGTCGCCGGCGACGGCACGTCGCCGACCGTCCGGCTGGTGGGGAGCAGCCCCGTCTGGCAGCGGGACGACCTGACGATCGGCGGCCGGACGTACGAGCACGGGATCACCGTGAGTGCCTGGTCCTCGGTGACGATCGACCTGAACCTGGCCTGCGTCACCTACCAGGCGCTGGTGGGCGTCGACGACCTGGCGGCGGGCCTCGGCGCGGCGGTGTTCAGCGTCTACGGGGACGACCGGAAGCTCTGGGAGTCCGACGTGGTGTCGGGCGGCGACGAGGCGGTGCGGATGAGCGTGCCGCTGGCCGGCGTGGAGACCCTCCGCCTCGACGTCCACGGCGAGGGCTGGCTCGGCGCCACCACCCTGGCGGACTGGGCCGACTCCGAGATCACCTGCGAGTAAGGCCTGCCGGCCTACCGGCTCGAAGGACCGGTAGCCTCGCGGCGCCCGGACGGCGCGGATCGCACGCCGGACCGATCGGTTTCGGCACCCGGACGACACGGGCCGGGCCGCCGGCCCGAAGGCCAATCGATTACGGCGCCTGGACGGCGCGGGCCGCGCGCCGGGCCGCAGGCCCAAGGAGGCGGCGCTTGGCCGCCATCGCCCGGAGGGGCGGCGCCTGGGCGGCGCGGGGTCGTGGGCCCACCGGGCATGCCCGGCGGCGACGCACCGGAAGAGCGGACCGACCTCGCCGAGGCCCGGCGCCCAGCCGCCCGCGGGCCGCGCCGATGAAGCCGGCCGGGCCGCGCGCCAGCGCTGACGCGCCAGCGTGCCGTCGTGTTACAGGGTGACGCCGCTGGTGACGGCGCGGGGGTCGTGGTTGCCTTCGGCGGTCCAGCAGGAGCCGCGGCGGGTGAGGAGGCGGCGGAGCCAGACCTCCGTGGAGACGAGTTCGGCGAGGCCGTCGAGTGGGAGGCGCTCGCCCTGGGCGGCAGCCCGTAGCGCCTTGCGGACGACGCGGGCCTCGATCAGGCCCGCGTCGGCGAGCAGGGGCGCGTCGAAGAGGTTCACCAACTCGCCGATGTTGGCGCGAAGTCCCGCTCGCACGGATTCGGTGTGCGTGGCGTGGCTGGTGGCGCCCCAGCCCGGCGGCAGTTCGCGAACGCCCGCGCCCTCCAGCACGGCGCGCAGCACGTCCGCACGCGCCCCCGGCTGCACCCGCAGGCTCTCCGGCAACGCCTGGCAGGCCCGCACCACCTGGTTGTCGTAGAAGGGGGCGTGCAGTCGCTGGTGTCTGACCTCGGCGGCCTGCTCGAAGACCCGGTGGTCCGCGGCGTGTCTGGCCAGCACGGCGCGCGCCCGCTGCTCGCCGGGGCGCGAGCTGGCGGAGGCCGAGCGTGGCCGCGCGGCCGCGGCTTCGAGACGAATCGATACTTCGGCCAGCGCCTCGCCGGTCAGCCAGCGCGCCGCCGGGCCCGGGCGGCACCAGGCGAGCGCGGCCAGCGAGGCGCCGAGCGCGCCGTCGGCGTCCGGCGCGTCGCTGCCCGGGCCCTCGATGGTGTTGCGCAGCGCCAGCGCCGCCGAGGAGAGGCCCTCCGGATAGGGGGTGCGGGCCAGTCGCCGCGCCGCCCGGTACAGGGTGAACGGCACCAGCATCGCGCGGCCGCCGCCGCCGCTGGCCTTGGCCAGCGCGGTGGCCGGGCGCAGCAGGTGGCGGCGTCTGCGGTCGAGCAGCAGGTCGGCGAGGCGGGCCGGGTGCGCGTCGAGGACCTGCCGGGCGCCGTGCCCGACGAGGTGGTCGGCGCTGCCGGCGGCCAGCCGGTGGCGGTGCCGGGCGGCGGTGACCAGGGCCGGTCCCGGCTCGTCGGTGAGCGGCCCGTTCTCCAGGTCGGCGTAGGGCAGGGCCTCGTCGCCGGCCGCCACCACCACGTGGTGCAGCCGGGGGTTCTCGGCGATGGCGCGGGCCCGCTCCAGCTCGGCGGCGCGCGCGATGCCGCCGGGGCCGCCGCCGCCCGCGGTGAGGTCGTTGAAGGTGACGGCCAGCAGCCGCTCGCCGGCCTGGGTCGCGCCGGTGCCGAAGACCGTGCCGGGCATCCCCGGCAGTCCGGCGGCGAGCAGCGCGAGCGTCGCCGAGGCGCTGCCGCCCGAGAGGTCGGCGCCGACCCCCGGCGCGGGCTCGGGGCCGAAGCGCGCGGCACGCCGGTCGGCGGGGCCCATCCCGGGGACCGGGCCCGCGTCGCGCGCCGGCGCGTGTCGGGGCGCGGCGAGCCGGGTGCGGACGGCCTCGACGAGCGCGTCCCGGACGCCGGAGACGGCGGCTTCCCGCTCGACCGGGGGCGCGGCGACGACCAGCGGCGCGGTGGGTTCGTAGCCGACGACGTCGTGGCTGCCGCCCTCGCGCAGCATCAGCGCGTGCCCCTGCGGCACCCGGTGCACGCCCCGGTAGGGGGTGCCGGTGCCGAGCGCCTCCGGCGCCTCGGGGGCCGCGAGCAGCGCGGCGAGGTGGGCGACGTCCAGCTGGGCCTCGGTGAGGTCGGCCAGCGGCAGGGCGGCGGTGGCGTAGGCGGAGCCGCCGGCCCAGTCGGCGTGGAAGACGGGGCGGGTGCCGGCGAGGTCGGCCGGGATGACGGTGCGGCGGCCGAAACGGGCGATGGCGGTGTAGCTGCCGGGCCAGGTGGTGAGCTGGCGGAGTGCGCCGGCGCGCGCGGAGACGAGGGAGCGGCGCAGGGTGGCGTCGTCCGCGCCGCAGTAGCCGAAGACCGCGAGGTGGGTGTCGCCGTCGGCGTACACCAGGCGGATCTCGTCGGGGCGCCAGTCGCCGACCGCCCAGAGGGGGTCGGGGCCCTCCCACAGCAGTTGCGCGCCCAGCGGTTGGATGTCACGGGCAGCGCTGGCGGACGCCCCACACCACCCGACCAACCACCGCATCGCCGCCTCCCCCACGGAAGAACACTGAAGAACCGCGCCGTCGTTGAGCCCCATGCTGCCATGCGGCCGGCGGGAACGGGGCATGCCGGTGCGGTGGTTCGCCCCATGTGACGCGGCACATGGCGAACCACCTGATCACATCCGCCGGTTGTCGAAGGGGCGTGCGACGACGCCCGGTGCGGCCGGCGGCCCGGGAGCCGCGGCCCGATCGGGGACCGATCGCGGACCGGTCAGCCGACCGGTCGGCAACCGACGATTATTGGCCAAACTCTGGCTGGGGAACGGCTCATGAGGCGATCGCCCCTGGGCAGGAGATGTTGTGGTCCGGGAGACGCTGTCCGCCTCCCGGACCAGACCGCCGTCCGCGGGGAATGAGACGACGGCTTCCCCCGGCCCGCTTGCGCCTTCAAGGTGCTGCCCTCGAGGCAGCGGGCCGACCCACGCGGTACACATCGAAGCGCCGACCCCCCGCACTGCCCAGAGCGCACACCCGGGCGCACGGCCACATGCCCGGAGCACAATCCACTGGCGCGTAAGCGCTCGTACGCGCGTACGGTCACAAATCCGCCATCCGGGATCCACCCCCTTAACGGTCAGCAGGCACCGAACTACGCTGGGTTGGCGGAGCACGGAAAGGCCCCGCGCTGGTCGTGGGGCTGCCGTTGGTGTGTCAGGGGTACGCGCATGTCCAGGGAGCCACGCGGGCCGAACGAGAAGCTAGGGGCAGTTCTCGCTCTTGCGGGAATCAGCAACGCGGGTCTAGCCCGCAGGGTCAACGATCTCGGGGCCCAACGGGGATTGACGCTGCGATATGACAAGACGTCCGTCGCCCGCTGGGTGACCAAAGGCATGGTGCCACAGGGCTCAGCCCCCCATCTGATAGCCGCCGCCATCAGCAGCAAGCTGGGGCGTCCGGTGCCGTTACACGAGATCGGCCTCGCGGACACCGATCCGGCGCCCGAGGTGGGTCTCGCCTTCCCACGGGACGTGCCGAGCGCCGTGGAGTCCGCCACCGAGCTGTACCGACTCGACGTCACGCCCGGCAAGGGCATCTGGCAGTCCCTCGCCGGCTCGTTCGCCGTCACCGCCTACGCCACGCCCGTCTCGCGCTGGCTGATCAGCCCGGCGGACGCCTCGGTCGCCAGGGAGGCGCCGGCACCCCAGGAGGGCACCTTCGGGCGGGTCGGCCACTCCGACGTGTCCAAGCTCCGCGAGGCCGCCGAGGAGGCCAGGCGCTGGGACTCCAAGTACGGCGGCGGGGACTGGCGTTCCTCGATGGTGCCGGAGTGCCTGCGCACCGACGCCGCGCCGCTGCTGCTCGGCAGCTACAGCGACGACGTGGGCCGGTCCCTGTTCCGCGCCACCGCCGAACTCACCAGGCTCGCCGGCTGGATGGCGTTCGACACCGGCCAGCAGGAGGCCGCCCAGCGCTACTACATCCAGGCGCTGCGGCTCGCCAGGGCCGCGGCGGACGTGCCGCTCGGCGGCTACGTGCTGGCGTCGATGTCGCTCCAGGCCACCTACCGCGGCTTCGCCGAGGAGGGGGTCGACCTGGCGCAGGCCGCCCTGGAGCGCAACCGCTCGCTGGCCACCGCCCGCACCATGAGCTTCTTCCACACGGTCGAGGCGCGGGCCCTGGCCAAGGCGCAGGACGCGGCGGGCTGCGGCCTGGCGCTGTCGGCCGCCGAGGGCTGGCTGGAGCGCTCGCGCGACGGGGACGGCGATCCCAGCTGGTTGGACTTCTACACCTACGACCGGCTCGCCGCCGACGCCGCCGAATGCTACATCGACCTCAAGGTGCCGGGACAGGTGCGGCGCTTCACCGAGCAGGCGCTCTCCGAGCCCACCGAGGAGTTCGTCCGCTCGCACGGCCTGCGCCTGGTGGTGGGGGCCGTCGCCGAGCTGGAGTCCGGCAACCTGGACGCGGCCTGCGCGGCCGGCGCCCGGGCCGTGGAGGTCGCCGGGCGCATCTCCTCGGCGCGCACCACGGACTACGTCCGGGACCTGCTCAGCCGTCTCGCCCCCTATCAGCACGAGCCCTCGGTCAAGGAGTTGCAGGAGTTGGCGCGCCCGCTGCTCACGGCTCCGGCATGATGTCGCACATGACAGCGGCACGGGCTCTGCGAGGGGTGGCGTACGACTGTGACGTGGTGGTGGTCGGGGGCGGCATCGTCGGCCTCGCCACCGCCCACGCGCTGCGCGCCGCGCGGCCGGGTCTCGTCGTCACCGTGCTGGAGAAGGAGCCGCGGCTCGCCACGCACCAGAGCGGCCGCAACAGCGGGGTGATCCACAGCGGTGTCTACTACCGCCCCGGCTCGCTCAAGGCACGGCTCGCGGTGCGGGGCGCGGCGGAGTTGAAGAAGTTCTGCGCCGAGCACGGCATCCCGCACGCGGTGCCCGGCAAGCTGATCGTCGCCACCTCGCCGGCGGAGCTGCCGCGGCTGCACGAGCTGGCCCAGCGGGCCAGGCGCAACGGCGTGCCGGTGCGGGAGTTGGGCCAGGCGCAGATGGCCGAGTACGAGCCGGGCGTGCACGGGGTCGCGGCGCTGCGGGTGTTGACCACCGGGCAGTGCGACTTCGGCGCGGTGGCCCGGCGGTTGGCGGAGCTGGTCGACGTGCGGCGGGGCGCCGAGGTCGTCGCGATCGACCGGCGCCCCGGGCTCGGCGTCGCGATCCGCACGGCGCGCGGCGAGGTGCTGCGGGCGCGTGCCCTGGTGAACTGCGCCGGCCTGCACAGCGACCGGATCGCCCGGCTGGCCGGCGACGACCCGGGGCTGCGGATCGTGCCGTTCCGCGGCGAGTTCTACCGGCTGCGTCCCGAACGGGCCCACCTGGTGCGGGGCCTGGTCTACCCGGTGCCCGACCCGGCGTTCCCGTTCCTCGGCGTCCACCTGACGGTCGGCCTGGACGGCGAGGTGCACATCGGGCCCAACGCGGTGCTGGCGCTGGCCCGCGAGGGCTACGACTGGGGCGTGGTCCGGCCGGCCGAGCTGGCGGACGCGCTGGCCTACCCGGGGCTGTGGCGGATGGCCGCCCGCCACTGGCGGGCCGGCGCGGGCGAGCTTCTCCGCTCGCTCTCCAAGCGGGCCTTCACGGCGGCGGTGCGGCGCCTGCTGCCGGGCATCGAGGAGGACGATCTGCTCCCGGCGCCGGCGGGCGTCCGCGCCCAGGCGGTGCGGCCGGACGGCGGCCTCGTCGACGACTTCCACTTCGTCGAGCGCCCGCACACCGTGCACGTGCTCAACGCGCCCTCCCCCGCCGCCACCGCGTGCCTCCCGATCGGCCAGGAGATCGCCGCCCGGACCCTGACGGCGCTGGCCGGCGCGACGGCCGACACAGCCGGCCGGTAAGCCGGCGAGACCGGCGGTCGGGCGAGCCCACTAAAATCGGGCGTACTGTGACCGACAAGCACTCCTCCCACATGTTTCCCTCCGGCGTCGGGCCGGCCGCCGATCCGGCGGGGGATCGGCACGAGCGCCGGATCCGGAGCTTCCAGCCGCGCCGCAGCCGGGTCACCCCGGCGCAGCGCGAGGCCCTGCTGCGGCTGTGGCGGCGTTGGGGGGTGGAGGTCGACGGCGACGCCCGGCTCGACCTCGCGGCCCTCTTCGGCGGCCTGCCCGTGGTGCTGGAGATCGGCTTCGGGATGGGCGAGGCGACCGTGGAGATGGCCGCCGCCGACCCGGGGATCGGGATCCTGGCCGTCGACGTGCACACCCCCGGCCAGGGCAACCTGCTGCGGCTCGCCGAGCGCGCGGGTCTCACCAACGTCCGGGTGGCCAACGGTGACGCGATCATCCTGCTGCGCGAGATGATCGCCCCGGGCGCCCTGGCCGGGATCCGTGTCTTCTTCCCCGACCCCTGGCCCAAGAAGCGGCACCACAAGCGCCGCATCGTCCAGCCGGAGTTCGTCGAGCTGGCCGCGTCCCGGCTGCGCCCCGGCGGCCTGCTGCACTGCGCCACCGACTGGGAGCCGTACGCCGAGCGGATGCTGGAGGTGTTGTCCGCCAGTCCGTCCCTCGTCAACGCCGTCTCGTCCGGCGGCTTCGCGCCGGACCGGGCGGGCGGGCGGCCGCTGACCAGGTTCGAGCGGCAGGGGCTGGCCAAGGGCCACGTGGTGCGGGACCTCCTCTTCCGCCGCCCGGACTGACGCCGTACCGACGCCGGCCCGGCGGCCGCCCGGGGCGGCCGGATGAAACGACCGGACGGCGGCCGGATGACGTCCGACTCCGGCTGACGCATGGCCTGTTGGCGTGTCGGCGCCAGGACGTACAGTCAGGGGGTGCCCCCTGCGCTCCCCCCACGCGACCGTGCTCCCCGTCTGCGCCCGCTGGCCGGCATCGTGGGGCCGCTGGCCGTCTGCGGCGTGGTCGCGGCGGTGCTCGTGGGGCGCGAGACCGGCTGGGCCGGGTTCGGGGTCGGCTTCGGCCTCGCGCTGCTGCCGCTGCCGCTGCTGGTGCTCACCTTCCGGTGGATCGACGCGGTGCTGCCCAAGCCGCCGCGCACGCTCGCGTTCGCCTTCGGCTGGGGCGCCTGCGTGGCCACCCTCATCGCACTGTTCGCCAACGGGCTGCTGGTGCGGGTGCTCACCGGCTCCTCGGCCACCCTGGCACCGTCCCACGCGGACACCCTGGAGATGACGGTGATCGCGCCGGTGGTGGAGGAGACGGTCAAGGCGATCGCGGTGTTACTCGTCTTCCTGCACCGGCCCGAGGCGTTCAACGGCGTGCTGGCCGGGCTGGTGACCGCCGGGATGAGCGCGGCCGGCTTCGCGTTCACCGAGAACATCCTGTACCTGGGCAGCGCCTTCGACCAGGACCTGGAGTGGGGCCCCGAGACGGCGCTCGACTCGGCGACGGTGGTGACGTTCGTGGTGCGGATCGTGCTGGCGCCGTTCGCCCACCCCGTGTTCACGGCGCTGACCGGCATCGGCTTCGGCTTCGCGGCGATGCTGGCGCCCGACCGGCGCGCCCCGCGGTTCGGGCTGCCGCTGCTCGGGCTCGCCGCCGCGATGCTGCTGCACTCGGTGTGGAACGCGTCGACCTCGCTGCCGTTCCTCGGCTTCGCCGCGGTCTACGCACTGGTGATGGTGCCGGTCTTCGCCGCCCTGTGCTGGCTGGCCAGCACCGCCAGGGACCGCCAGCTGCGCCTCGTGCGGCGCACGTTGCCGGTGTACGCGAGCGCCGGCTGGCTGTCGCCCGAGGAGCCGGCCGCCCTCGGCTCGCTCGGCGCGCGCGCCGCCTCCCGCCGGCTGGCCCGCCGCAGGTACGGTCCCGCGGGCGTCCGCGCCGTCGCCGAGTACCAGGCGGCGGCCACCACGCTGGCGCTGCTGCGCGAGCGCGCCGACCGGGGCGCGGCCGGGCTCGACTTCCACGCCAGGGAGCGGGCGCTGCTCGGCCGCCTGTGGCGGCAGCGCGCCGTGGCCGGCCCGCTGACGGTCGCCTCGGCGCAGGAGACCAGGGCCGCCATGGCCGCCGAGCGCGCGGCCTGAGCGCGCCGGTCACCGGGCGGGTGGCGCCCCGGTCGACTCCATGAGCCGCTTGAGCCGGTCCAGGTCGGCGGCGACCGTGTCGGCGTCCCGCTGGAAGTCGGCGTCGCTCATGCCGGGCCGCCGGCGAAGGGTGAACACCACCTCGCTCCCGGCGCCGTCGGCGAGCACGCGGACCGGGTTGTGGACGGTCTCGCCCGAGGGGAGCGTGACGTCGTGGTCCAGCACGCCGAGGTCGTTGTCCGGGGCGAAGGCGATCTCGACCCGGCCCAGGGGCGAGGACGTCGCCACCCAGCGTCCATCCATCCGCTCGACGCTCCCGGTGCCGCCGAGGCCATGGGCCCACTCGGGCAGGTTGGCCGGTTGCGAGGCGTAGGCGTAGACGTCCTCGGCGGGTCGGTCGACGCGGACGGCGAGGTGGCGGGATTCCCAGGCTGCGCTGTTCATGGCGGCGACGGTAGTGGGCCACCGCGGTCGGTTTCTTGAACGAATCGGCCATGACCGGCCACGGCCCCGCGCCCGGGCCTCGGCCCCGGACAGCCGACGACACCGGGACGCCACCCCGGCGCCCGGAGGGCCGAGGCCAGCGCCGCGCCGCCGTGGTTGCCCTAGCGGAGCGAGACCCGGGGGCCGTCCGTGGCGCGGGCGTGGGCCAGCAGCCACTGGCGTTCCTCGGCGCGCAGCTGTCCCGGCAGGGTGAAGCCGACGAGGTCGATCCGGGCGGAGACGTCGAGGTGGTCGAGGAGCCGCGCCATGACGAAGCCGGTGCTGGCTTCGGCCGCCCATCGCGACTCGTTGATCAGCGCCGGGTCGCGGACCGGCCGGCTCAGCGTCCAGTCCCCGAGGAAGTCCTGCGCGCCCGGCACCAGACGGCGGCGGATCGCCTCCCGCCACTGGGCCGGCTCCTCGCCGAAGACCAGCCGGGTGCGGGCCTGCCGCCGCCAGCCGGGGCCGCCGCTGCGGCAGGAGACGGCGTGCAGGTCGACGCGTTCGCCGGTGGACGGAGCGTCGGTCTGGAACGAGTCCACCCGCACCACCACGTCGTAGCCGTCGATCACCCCGCCCAGGGCGCTGCCGGCGAGCCCCTCGCCGTTGGCCACCACGCACACCCGGCGCCCCGCCAGCTGCCCGCGTAGGTCGCCGACGCCGATGGTCCGCGCGCCGCGCGTCACCAGTTCCGGGTCGGCCTCGCCGGTCAGCGCGCGGCTCCGCTCGTGGGCGTCGGCCGCCTCGCGGTCCCGGCCGTCGGCCTCCAGCGCGCGGGCGCGCAGCCGCCAGGCCGCCCCCGACCTGCTGCGCAGCGCCACCGCCGAGTCGGCGACCCGGCGGGCGAGACGCACCTCGCCGGCGTCCAGCGCCCGGCGTCCCACCGTGAGCAGCGCGTCGAACGCGCGGTCCGCCGACGGCTCGTGGGCGGCGTGCTCCACCACCAACGCGCCGACAGCCGCGACGAGCTTCCTGTCCTCGGGTCCGGTGGCGACGTACGCGGCGCACTCCCGCACGCAGGCGGTGAGGAGGTCCACCGCCCGCGCGACGCTTCCCGGCCGCAGCCTCAGCTTCATACCCCGACTGTCGCCGAGCCAGGCGGCGCCCGGGTGAACGCCGGTTTGCGGTGAGCGGTCGCCGGCTTACGTCCGGCTGACGGCCGGGGCCGGATTTGACGTGGACGGCCCTGGCGCGGGGGACCGACGGACCGTAACGTCTCCCTCACACACCGCTGGGATGGAGCGCGATGTTCACCGATCACCAGCTGCAGCTCCGGGAGCGTTTCCTGGCCGCGCCGGTCGCCCCGGCGCCGGCCCCCTGGCGGCCGGTCTTCCGTCCCGGTCCCGCCGTCCGCATCGGCGGGCTGCTCGGCATCGGCTTCGCCGCCGACCCGGTGACCGGCCGGGACCTGGTCATGATCGTCTCGCAGGACGGGCACGGCGTGCTGGACGGCGCCACCGGCGCCGTGCTGGCGCGGGACCGGGACCCGGACCCGGATGTCTGCGATCCCACGGGGCCCTTCCTCACCTGTCCCGGGCTCGGCCCGCTCGCCGGCCTCCAGGTCCGCATAGCGGGCCTCTACGGCGGCGGGCTGCACGCCACCACGGCCGACGGCTGGACCCTGGACGTCGTCAGCCCGGACTGGCCGCACCAGCGCGTGCTGCTCTCCACGGACGGCGGCCTCTGCCACGGCCCGGCCGGCGGCTGCTGGTGGCACATCCACCACGCCACCCACGCCACCCTGCGCACCGCGGGCTTCTCCCCCTCGGGCCGCACCCTCGCCATCGCGACCAGTGCCGACCTGACCCTCCTCACGCGCGCCGACACCTCGTCAGAACCGAACGGTCACAAGACGAACGGACACGGTCATCCCCGCGCAACATCTCGCGCGTGAACAGTTCGGTTCACGGAACTTCTCGGTAGGCAACACGGCGCAACACGGATACGCCTCCGGCATTCGAACGAAACAGCGCTGACGGAACCTCGTGGGGCACGCCGGTCACGTCCGTATCACCCCGGTACGGCCTGATCGTTCACGCACCACCGCGACTCCGGCCGGCCCCCCGCCCACGGCCGCCACGGCCCTGGCCCTGGCCTCCGGGCGCCCGCTCGCCGCGCGTCGCGCCCCAAAGGAGGCAACATGGCAGTGGCAGCGTCGCGCCGCGACTTCCTGAGATCCGTCGGCGTCGCCGGCGGCGCCGGAGTGCTCTACTCCACCATGGGCGCCCTCGGGCTCGCCCCCGTCCCCGACGCCCGCGCCGAGGCGTACCGCCCGCCGTCGCCCGGCGACTTCACGCTCACCGGCCGCGCCGCGAAGAAGGTCCTGATCCTCGGCGCCGGTGTCGCCGGCCTGGCCACCGCCTACGAGTTGGGCAAGGCCGGGTACGACTGTCACATCCTGGAGGCCAAGGACCGCCCCGGCGGCCGCAACTGGACCGTGCGCGGCGGCACGACCGAGACCGACCTCGACGGCCGCACCCAGCGCGCCACCTTCTCCGACGGCGAGTACCTGAACGCCGGGCCCGCCCGGCTCCCGCAGTCCCATGTCTCGCTCGACTACTGCCGCGAACTCGGCGTCGAACTCCAGGTGTTCACCAACCAGAACGCCAACGCCTACATCCACCACGCCAACGTCCCCGGCGCCCTGGCCGGGCAGTCGGTGCGCTGGCGCACCGCCAAGGCCGACGTCTACGGCTATGTCTCCGAACTCCTCGCCAAGGCCACCGACCAGGGGGCGCTCGACGCCGAACTCACCGCCGACGACAAGGAGCGACTCCTCTCCTTCCTGCGGAACTTCGGCGCCATCGGCGGCCGCGCCGACGGCTGGTCGTACACCGGCACCAGCCGCCGCGGCTACTCGGTCGAGCCCGGCGCCGGTCTCGAGGCGGGCACCGTCCTCGGCTCGGTGCCGGCCATGTCCGACGTGATCTCCAGCGGCATCGGCACCCGCTTCTCCTTCGAGTTCGGCTACGACCAGGCCATGCTCATGTTCCAGCCGGTCGGCGGCATGGACGCGATACCGCGCGCCCTCGCCGAGGCGATAGGCCGCCGCCGCGTCAGCTACGGCGCCGAGGTCACCGCCGTCACCGACCGCGCCGACGGCGCCGAGGTGACCTGGCGGGACGGCCGGGGCCGGGTGCGCACCGAGACCGCGGACTTCGTGGTCGCCGCCATCCCGCCCATGGTCATGGCCCGCGTCCGGCACAACCTCGGCGCGGACGTGACCGCGGCGCTGCGGTACGCCACGCCGACCCCGGTCGGCAAGATCGGCCTGGAGTACCGGCGCCGCTGGTGGGAGGAGGACGAGCGCCTCTACGGCGGCATCACCAACACCGACCTCGACCTCTCCACCATCTGGTACCCGTCCCACGGCTTCCACGGGCGGCGCGGCACCGTCGTCGGCTACTACAACTTCGGCGAGAACGCGCTCGCCTACAGCCGGCTGCCGCACGAGGAGCGGCTCGCGCGGGCCCTCGACCGGGGCGTCCGCATACACGGCGAGAAGTACCGCTCGGAGCTGGCCCGTTCGTTCAGCGTGGCCTGGCACCGCACACCGTTCATCGAGGCCGGCTGGGTCGGCTGGCCGTCCCAGACCGGACCCGAGTACCGGCTGCTCAACGAGCCCGCCGGGCACGTCTACTTCGCCGGCGACTGGCTCAGCCACGCCATCGCCTGGCAGCACGGCGCGTTCACCTCGGCCCGCAAGGTCGTCACCGAGATCCACGAGAGGGTGCTGTCCGCATGACCACCACGATCCCGCGGAAGCTGACCGCGCTCACCGCCACCGGGCTCCTCGTGCTCACCGGAGCCACCGTCGCGCAGGCCGGCGGCTGGTGGCAGCCGCGCCCCACCCAGGTGCGGGTCATGCTGCCCGAGGGCAACACCAACCCGGCCATATCCAACGGCGTCGCCATGGGCGGCCAGGTCGCGACGTACGCCAGCAGCGGTCTCGGCCCCAGCGCCCTCAACCCGGCCGCCCCCACCGGCTCCCCCGAGCGCTACACCGACCCGTCACTCACCGAGGGCGCGACGGGCGTCACGGTCACCGAGGCCCAGGCCCTGGTCGTGCTCCGCAACATCGTGGACAACCTGGAGGCGGCCGGACTGCGCCCCGAGGACGTCGTCACGATGAAGTGCTACCTGATGGCGCCACCCGGCGCCGGCACCGCCGACTACGCCGGCTGGAACCGCGCCTACCGCCAGTACTTCGCCAACGTGGACCTGGCGACCGAGGAGGTCGTCCCGGTGCCGATGGGCACCTCGGCCCCGGCGCCGCCGCTCGTGGTCAACGACGCCCGCCCGGCCCGCGCCACCATGGAGGTCGCCTCGCTGGCCGTCCCCGGCTGGCTGGTGGAGGTCGAGGTGACGGCCACCTATCCGAACCGGCGTTAGTCCCCGACCGGCGTGCCGTCCGCCGCGATCTCCCGGAAGCCCAGGTAGGGCGCGAGCGCCTCGGGCAGCACGATCGAACCGTCCGCCCGCTGCCCGTTCTCCAGCAGCGCGGCCAGGGTGCGGCCGACCGGGAGGCCCGAGCCGTTGAGCGTGACCACCGGCCTGGGCTTCCCGTCGGCGCCCCGGGTGCGGATGTTGGCGCGCCGTGCCTGGAAGGTGCCGAAGTTCGACACTGACGAGATCTCGCGGTAGGTGTCCTGGCTCGGGAACCAGACCTCGATGTCGTAGGTGAACTGGGCGGAGAACCCGGTGTCGCCGGCCGGGAGGACGATCACCCGGTAGGGGAGGCCGAGTTCCTGCAGGCAGGCCTCGGCGTGGCCGAGCATCCGCTCCAACTCCTCGTCCGCGTGCTCGGGGTCGCAGATCCGCACCATCTCCACCTTGGAGAACTGGTGTTGCCGGATCAGCCCCCGGGTGTCGCGGCCGTAGGAGCCGGCCTCCGAGCGGAAGCACGGCGTCAACGCGGTGAGCGCGACCGGCAGTTCGGCGGGCGGGATGATCTCGTCGGCGTAGAGGTTGGTCAGCGGCACCTCGGCCGTCGGGACCAGGAACAGCTCCCGGTCACCGACGCCGGTCCTGAACAGGTCCTCCTCGAACTTCGGCAGCTGCCCCGTGCCGGTCATCGTCCGCCGGGTGACCAGGAGCGGCACCGCGTGCTCCACATAGCCGTGCCGGCGGGTGTGCAGATCCAGGAAGAACGCCCCGAGCGCCCGCTCCAACGCGGCCCCGGTACCACGCGAGACGGCGAAGCGCGGCCCCGACAGCTTGGTGGCCCGCCCGAAGTCCAGGATGCCGGCCGCCTCCCCGAGGTCCACGTGGTCCTTCGGCGCGAACGAGAACGCCGGCGGCTCCCCCACCCGCCGCACCTCGACCGCGAACTCCTCCGTGTCCCCGTCGGGCACCCGGTCGTCCGGCAGGTTGGGAATCCCGAGCAGCAGCCTCCGCAGCTCCTCGGCCACCGCCTCCTGCTCGACCTCCAACTCCCGGACCCGCTCCTTGATCTCCCGGGCCCGCTCCTTCGCCTTCGAGACGTCCTCACCGCGCCTCGCCCCCTGCTGCACCTCGGCCGCCACCCGCTTCCCCTCGGCGCGCAGCTCGTCCGCCGCCCGGATGGACCCGTTGCGTCGGGCCAACAGCCCCTCCACCGCGGACAGATCCAACGCGTACCCACGCCGCGCGAGCCGCCGAACCGCCTCTTCCCCCATCTCCAGCAGGGTGCGGGCATCATGCATGAGGAGTTTCCCGTTCTCCGACGAGTGACCTACGGACGTCGAAGGTAGCAACCGCCGGCCGGGCGTGCTTCACCACAGCCAGGGGTAGCCGAGCCGCTCGGCGAACTCCGCCGAGCCGCCGACGACTTCGGCGCCGGTGCGGGGGTCGGTGGCGGTGAGGTCGGCGTACAGGGTCTCCGGCTCGGCCAGGGGGAGGGCGCGGCGGAACTGGAGCCAGGGGGCGTCCGGGTGGCCGGTGGGGCGGTGGAAGAAGAGCAGGTCGAGTTGGGTGGGGGTGGCCGGGGAGGTGGCGAGGGTGGGAGTGTCGCACTCCCAGCGGGTCAGCCAGGCGGTGGCGTCGCGGAGGGCGGGTTCGAGGTGGCGGGCTATGGTGCGGGCCGGCCACTCCCAGGAGAAGTCGCCCATCGCACGGGCGAGTTCGGCGTCGTAGTGGCTGACGGGGAAGCGCAGGGTGGGGAGGGAGAGGCCGGGGCGGTCGGGGTCGCGCCAGCCGTGCCAGCGGACCTCGGTCGGGGTGCGGGTGATGGTGACATAGAGGGCGCCGCAGCAGCTCTCCATGCACTCGGCCTCGGCGAGGCGGGCCTCGTGCGGCTCCGCGGTGGCGGTCAGGGTCGGGAGGTGGCGGGGGTCCATGCCCGGTTCTTCGGGGAGGGCCGTGGCAAGCAGGTCGACGCCGTCGACCAGGGGGCGGGTCTGCACCCGGTGGTCGGCGGCGGCGATGTGGAGGGTGAGGCGGTTCACGCCTCGGAGGCCTCCGTCAGCTTCGTGACCTCCGCGTCGGTGAGGGTGAGGTCGGCGAGGGCGAGGAGCGCCGGGAGTTGGGAGAGGGTGCGGGCGCTGGAGATCGGGGCGGCGACGGTGGGCTGGGCGGCGAGCCAGGCCAGGGCGACGGTGGCGACCTCGGCGGAGTGCGCGGCGGCCACCTCGTCGAGGGCGGCGAGGACGCGGCGGCCGCGGTCGGTGGCCAGGTACTCGGCGGCGCGGCCGGCGCGGGCGGAGGCGACGTCGGTGTCGGGGCGGTACTTGCCGGTGAGGAAGCCGGCGGCGAGGGCGAAGTAGGGCATGGCGGCCAGGCCGTGCCGGGCGGCGACGGCGGCCAGGTCGCCCTCGTAGGTGTCGCGGGAGACCAGGTTGTAGTGCGGCTGGATCGCCACGTAGCGGGCCTTGTTCTCGCGGCGCGAGAAGTCGCGGGAGGCTTCGAGGCGGGCCGGGGAGATGTTGGAGGCGCCGATCTCGCGGACCTTGCCCTCCCGGACGAGGTCGTCGAGGGCGGTGACGATCTCGGAGACCTCGACCGACTCGTCGTCGAAGTGGGTGTAGTAGAGGTCGATGTGGTCGGTGCCGAGGCGGCGCAGCGACGCCTCGGCGGCGCGCTTGATGGTGGGCGCGGCCAGGCCCTTGAAGTCCGGGTGGGCGCCCACCTTGGTGGCGACGACGATCGCGTCGCGGTTGCCGCGGCTGGCCAGCCAGCGGCCGATGATGGTCTCGGACTCGCCGCCGCTGTTGCCCTCGATCCAGGCGGTGTAGGAGTCGGCGGTGTCGAGGAAGTTGCCGCCGGCCTCGGCGTAGGCGTCGAGGACGGCGAACGAGTCGGCCTCGTTCGCCGTCCAGCCGAAGACGTTGCCGCCGAGGCAGAGGGGGGAGACGCGGAGGTCGCCCACGGTGCGGGGAGTAGAGGTGGTCATGCGGCCAGCGTAGGCCGCGTGACCGGGGAGGCTCAGATCGACTGGCCCATGGAGCGGAGCCAGGCGAGCGGGTCGACCGGGTCGCCGCCGCCGGGGCGGACCTCGAGGTGGAGGTGGGCGCCGGTGACGTTGCCGGTGGCGCCGACGAGGCCGATCTGGTCGCCCGTGTTGACCGCCTGGCCCGCGCTGACGCTCATCGACGACAGGTGGTTGTACCAGACCTCGGTGCCGTCCTCCTGCTCGATGATGACGCGGTAGCCGTAGGAGCCGGCCCAGGCGGCCTCGACGACGGTGCCCGTGTGGATGTTGCTGACCGGGGTGCCGGTCGGGGCGGCGAAGTCCAGGCCGGTGTGGGAGCCGGAGCTCCACATCGAGCCGCTCTGGCCGAAGCTGGCGGTGAGGCGGTAGTTCTTCACCGGGATGGTGTAGCTGGCGCGCAGCTCGGCGAGCCGACGCTCCTCCTCCTGGCGCTGCCGCTCCTCCTCGAGCTCGCGCTGCCGCTCCTCCTCGGCGATCCGCTGCTGCTCGGCGAGCTCGGCCGCGGCGTCCGCGGCCTGGGTCTCGGCAGCCTGGATGGCGGCGGTCCTGGCCTGCGCGGCGGCGTTGCTCTCCTGGAAGTCGGCCTGCTGGAGGATGCGGGCGCGCAGCGCCTCGCCGGCGTCCTCGCTCATGCCGGCGGTGGTGAACGGGCTCGCGGTGGGGGCCGCTTCCTCCTCGCTCGCGAGGAAGCCGCCGACCACCGGGATGTTGCTCATGGTGTCGGTCGCGGCGTCCACGCCGGGCACGGAGGCGCCGCCCTCGTTGGCGGTGGCCATGCCGCCCGCGCCGACGGCGGCGATGACGCCGACGCCGAGCACGGCGCGGCTGCGGGCCATGGTGCCGCCGCGCTGGCGGGAGACCCGGTGCCGGCCGCGGACCGGGGCCAGCGTCTCCTCGCTGGGGTTCCAGGGCTCGCCGCCGACGGGCTCGGGGCCGTAGACCTCGGCGCCGTACGCGGCGAAGCCGGCCTCGGTCGTGTCGTCGGCCGGGCCGGCGGGGGTGTGCCCGGTCGGGGAGTCGCCGAACCAGCCACCGTCCCGGTCGTCGCGGACGGCGGCGAACTCACCGGTGGCGGTGGGGTCGTAGGCGCGACTCGGGTCGAACTCGCCGTAGGCGCCGAAGGCGTCCTGGGAGGGCTGGGCGTCGATCAGGTCGTAGGTGCCGTAAGTGCCGTACGGGGCTCCGGAGTCGTCGTCCGGGTGCCGGTCCGCGACGGAGGTCCCGGAGGCAACGGAGGCATAGCGATTCGACGCCACTGCAGGCGCTCTCCTTTCCTTCCTTCGCCTACCGGGTTAGCTGACGGGTTCGGAGCAGGAAGGTCTCCTACGGTCGGTCGAAGGGCCAGGGCTCTGCCCTCGACTGTCCGATTCACCCCAAGTGGTGGTTCCCCGGTTCCTTTGGTGCAGTTGTTGTGCACGTGCCGGATTCGGCGACAGAGCACGGTGCCGTCTCTTGCGACGGCGGTGACGACCGCGCTGCGTTATCGAACGTTAATAGACCCGGGCCCGGATTTCCAAGAGTCCCCGGGAATAAATGCGGAGCGGGGCGGGGACCTTAGGCGCCAAGGTCCCCAAAACGGGCGAAAAGTCGGCCGTTTCTCATGTCACTGTGCTCCAAATCGCATCCTGACGTTTCGTCAATTGTTATGCGGAGCGGTGCCTTTCACTCACGCACCGTGATCCTCAGGCGTCCCGCGCGGCTCCGGGTGGTGCAGGGCGAGCAGCGCCATGTCGTCGTTGAGCCGGGTGCTGTGCTTCACCACGTCCGCCACCACCCGGTCGAGCAGCAGCCCAGGACCGGGGAAGGAGCGGCCGTTCAGGTCCTCGACCGGGTCGAAGAAGACGCCGTGCTCGTCCCTGGCCTCGCTCACCCCGTCCGTGTACAGCAGCAGGTGCGAGCCGGGCGGGAACGGCGTGCTGCGCACCCGGCCCATCGGCGTGGGCAGCAGGTCGCCGAGGCCGAGCGGCAGCGCCGGCTCGGCCTCCAGGTAGCACGCGTCCCCGTCCGGGGTGAGCAGCACCGGCTGCGGATGGCCCCGGTTGAGGATCCGCACCGTGACCGGCCGCTCCCTCGGCACCTCGGCCAGCACGGCGGTGGTGAAGCCCTCCACCGGGTCGAGCGGGGCCCGCTGCTCGCGCTCCCGCACCAGCGCTGCCTCCAGGTAGGCGGCGACCTCGGCCAGCTCCGGCTCGCGGTCGGCGACCTCGCGGAAGGCGCCGAGGATGACGGCGACCGCCTCGGTGGCGGCGAGGCCCTTGCCGCGCACGTCCCCCACCAGCAGCCGCACCCCGAACGGCGTCTCGCGCACCGCGTAGAGGTCGCCGCCGATCAGCGTGTCGCGCTGCGCCGCCTGGTAACGGGTGGCGACCCGCAACGTCCCGGCCCGGTCGGGCGGCTCCGGCACCACGGCCCGCTGCACGGCCTCGGCGACCTCCCTGGCCGAGGCGAGACGCCGGTCGCGACGGGCCACGATGCGGTTGACGACCACCGCGAGGGCGGAGATGGTGGCGACGGTCGTCACCTTGACGATCGCCTCGCCGACGCTGGGCTCGCGCAGCAGCATCTGGACGCCGACGGAGGCGGTGGCCAGCAGGCCGTAGAGCGCGGTCACCCGCAGCGAGAGCACCGGGGCGGCCAGCATCGGGGCCGCCACGTAGAGCGGCGTGAGGGTCAGGTGCGGCGGGGTCAGGAGATCCGCCACGGTGCCGACGACGAGCAGCACGAGGGGCAGCCAGGGGTACCACGCCCCGCCACCCGCCCACCAGGGCGTTCCCGTCCGCACGTTCCCAATCTGCCCGCACCGGGGACGGCCGGCGAGTCGATCTTGCCGCCCCCGGTGCGCTCGTAGGCCGTGTGGGACTCGAACCCACAACCAACGGATTAAAAGTCCGCTGCTCTGCCAATTGAGCTAACGGCCCACCGGGAGAGCAGCATAAGCCCCCTGGCGGGGGCAGGGCCGAGACCCCCTGGCGGGGGCAGGGCCCAGAAGGGACACCGGGGAACGGAACGGGGGCCGGTGCGGACGGCGCGAGCCGCGCCGGAGGCCCGGCGGGACGGAGGGCGGAGGCGCGAGCGGCGCCGGCGGGATCGGAGGGGTCTGAGGGGTCGGAGGGCAGACGGCGCGGGACACCGCGGGTGCAGTGCAGACGGCGCGGGCGGCGCCGAGGCGCCGGAGGGCGGACGGCGCGGCGGTGGACGGGGCGCGGGGCTGCGGCGAGCCGCGGAACGGCCGGGACGCGAGGGCTCCGGAGGACGCGGAGCGCCGACGGACCGACCGTGCGGAACAGCCTGGAGCGCGACGACCCCGGACAGCGCGGGACACCGCGGGCGCAGCACGTGCGGCGCGGGCGGCGCCGAGGCCCCGGAGGGCGGACGGCGCGGCGGTGGACGGGGCACGGGTAGACGGAGCGCGGGGCTGCGGCGAGCCGCAGAACGGCCCGAAGCGCGAGGGCCCGGACGGCGCGGAACGCCATCGGACCAGGGCGTACGGAACAGCGCGGAGCGCGACGGTCCCGGACGGCGCCGGAACGCCGGCGGACCGGGCGCGGGCCGCGCAGCGGCCGGCCCGGTCCCCAACCGTCAGCCGGCCCGGCCGTCGGCAGACGGTTCCGCAGACGGTTCGTGCAGCGTGGTGCCCGGCAGCGCGTACTCGTCGCGGCGCCCGCACATGCCGTACCCGCCCTCCCGGCTCGGCGTGGCGTCGAAGGCGGTGGCCTCGGCCAGGTAGCCGGGGTCGCCCGCCTCCAGCGCGGCCAGCTGCGCGCCGGTGCGCTCGGCGGTCGCCAGCGCGCCGGCCCGCCACAGCTCCCGCCAGGCCGGCACCTTCGCGGCGACGAGCCGGGCGGCGGTGCGCTGGAACTCCAGGTAGGGCCCGTTGTCGCCGGCCGCCAGCGCCTCGCGCAGCGGCAGGTAGCCCTCGACCGCCAGGTCGCGCCGCCGGCGGGCCGCCTCGGCGACCTCGGCGTCGGTGCCGGCCGGCAGCGCCGCGGCCGCCGCGTACCGCTCGGGGTCGGCCAGCACCTCGGCCGGGAAGGTGAAGACGGCGTCCCCGGCCTCCGGCAGCCCGCTGTTCTGCATCAGCACGGTGATCCGCAGCCCGCCGCCCTGCACCATCCGGTGCACGGTGCCCGGCGTGAACCAGGCGACCGCCCCCGCCCGCAGCGGGATGTCGCGGTAGCCGTCCGGGCTGAGCGTCTGCACCGCGCCCTCGCCGCCGGTGACCACGTACGCCTCCGTGCACACCAGGTGCAGGTGCGGGCTGCCGCCGCAGACGCCGTCGGCGGCCTCCCAGTCGTACGCGCTCAGGTGCGAGAGCCCCACCGCGCCGGGCAGCGGGTGGGGCAGGCTCACCATGCCAGGCCCGCCAGGTGGGCGGCGATCCGGTCGGCGTCCCAGGTGCCGTCCGCGACGACCGTGCGGTAGCGGTAGGCGAACGAGGCGCCGGGCGCGAGTTCGAACTCCTCGAAGAACGCCCAGGAGAACGCGACCGTTGGGATGGGGTTGGAGCGGACGAACCAGTGCGACTCGTGGATGGCGCCGCCCGCCGGGTCGAGGTTCTCCGGCGCGTGCGCGAAGACGAGGGTGGTCGAGGCGTCCACGTCGTCGTGCACGGCGCTGAAGCCGAGCCACGGCGCCTGGGCGGCCGGGGTGCCCATGGTGTCCTGGTCGGTGGCCGGGCCCTTCGGGGTGATGACCTGGCCGCCGGTGAAGTCGCGCGGGCCGCGCCACTGGAGCCCGGTGTAGCCGGCCATCTCGCGGCCGGCCGTGGTCGGGGAGCCGAAGCGCAGCGGCTCGCCACGGACGTTGGTCAGGTCGATCGTCCAGTCAAGCGCCCAGGAACCGGAGGCGGGGTCGACGGAGTGCACGGTGATGGAGCGCTCCTCGCGCGCCCACTCCTCGCCGCCGTTGTTCACCCAGGTGAGGTTCTCGGTGAGGGTGAACCGGTCGTCGGCGGTGTCCAGCGCGGCGAAGCCGTCGTGCCGCATCGAGCCGACCCGTTCCTCGACCCGCTGGTAGCCGACCTCGGGGTTCAGGTAGCTGTTGCCGCCCCAGAAGTTCTGCTCGGAGAGGTGGCTGGCCGTCATCTGCAGGCCCTTGTGCCAGCGGTGGTCGTTGGGCCGGTAGCCGGAGGCGAGGTTGCCGGCCAGCGTGCGCAGCGGGTGCACGTAGGGCTTGCGGGACTCGAAGGCGTCCGGGTCGGGGCGGTAGACGTAGTGCAGCAGTTCGACGTCGCCGTGGCCGACGACGATCCGCTCGCCGAGGGTGTGGGTGACCTTGATCGTCATCGTGCGGGGCTCCAGTCCGGGTGGTTGCCGTGCATGGACGTGTAGAAGGGGTCGTCGGCGGTGATCTCGCCGGCGTGGACGGGCTTGCCGGTGAACGCCGACTTGTACAGCGCCGCGGCGAACTCCACGGTGGCGCGCGCGGCGGGGCCGCTGCCGGCCGGCCGCTCGCCGCGCTCGCGGGCGTCGAGGAGGGCGCCGAGCTGGGCGGCGTGCGAGCTGGGGACGTCGGCGGCCGGGGTGCGCCAGCGCTTGACGCGCGCCTCGTCGTCCAGGCCGGGGCGCGGCGTGTAGACCCAGTCCTCGTTGCGGTGGCCGTAGAGGTGGGTGAGCTCGACGGTGGCCTCGGCGCAGTCGACCCTGATCCGGCTGACCTCGTCCGGCGAGAGCACGCTGTTGACGACGGTGGCCAGCGCGCCGCTTTCGAACCTGACCAGCGCGGTGGAGACGTCCTCGCTCTCCACGTCGTGCACCAGGCGGCCGGCCATGGCGCGGATCTCGGTCCACTCGCCCAGCAGATGCAGCAGCAGGTCGTACTGGTGGATGCCGTGGCCCATGGTCGGGCCGCCGCCCTCGCTCTCCCACCGGCCACGCCAGGGCACGGCGTAGTAGGCGGTGTCCCGGTACCAGGTGGTCTGGCAGTGCGCCACCAGCGGCCGGCCGAGCTCGCCGCTCGATATCAGCTCGCGGGCGTGCACGGCGCCCGAGCCGTAGCGGTGCTGGAAGACCACCGCCGCGTAGTTGCCGGTGGCCTCCTCCGCCGCCGCGATCGCGTCGTACTCGGCGAGCGAGAGGGTCAGCGGCTTCTCCGACAGCACCCAGGCGCCGGCCTCCAACGCGGCCACGGTCTGCCCGTGGTGCAGCGCGGGCGGCGTGCCGATCAGCACCAGGTCGGGCCGCTCGGCCGCCAGCATCGCGCCGAGGTCCTGGTAGCCGGTGACGTCGCGCGCGCCCGCCTCGGCCGCGGCGACGCGGAAGGAGTCGAGCCGGCCCGCGTCGACGTCCACCGCGGCGACCAGGTCGACCCGGTCGGCGTGGGCGGTCAGGGCCGGGAGGTGAGCGCCGGTGACGATGCCACCGGTGCCGACGACGGCGGCGCGGGGGCGGGCGGAGGGCGGTGAGGACATGCGGGGCTCCTGGACGGCTCCGGTTTGGTAAGCGCTTGCTTCGCGGGAGCCTAGGCCCATGTGATCGATCACACAAGCCCTTTGGCCCTACTTGTCTGGTACTCGACGACCGCCTCGCGGCGGTCCTTTTCCCGGACATGCCGCATCAGTGTGCCCGGCGCGGGGCGTCCTCAGAAGGGTGCGTGGCGGCGGCGGGTCAACCGACCGAAGGGGGGAGTGGAAGAGGTAGGCCGTGTGGGACTCGAACCCACAACCAACGGATTAAAAGTCCGCTGCTCTGCCAATTGAGCTAACGGCCCGTGAGAAGCAGCATAAGCCCCCTGGCGGGGGCCGGGCCCGGAAGGGACGCCGGCCCGTCGCTCGTTCGGGACCCCTCCCGGCGGCGGTGCGAACAATCGGACAGGTCCGCGGTTGTTCGTTCGGGGGAGACGTTCCATGGACCCGGCACCAGATGCTCCGAAGCGGCCGGCGGCCCGCGACCCGTTCGCCGTCGCGCTCGCCAACGCCTCGCTCCTCGGCGCGGGTTACGCGATGCTCCGACGGTGGCGGCTCGCCCTCGGCAGCGCGGCCGTCACCCTGCTCCTGGTCACCATGCTGGCCGCGGGCGCGGAGACCGGGTGGCTCCGGGCCGCGGTGGTCACATGGTGGCTCTTCGTGACCGCGCACGGCTGGCGGCTGGCGCGGAGGGCGCGCGGGGAGCGCCGGGGCCGCGTGCGGGGACAGCGGCTCGTCGCCGCCGGAGTCACGCTCCCGCTGCTGGCGGTCCTCGTCGCCCTGCGGCTCGACGCCGCCGGGATCGAACGCGACGCGGCCGAGGCGCACCGCGGCGGCGACTGCGCCCGGGCGCTCTCCGTCCTGGACGGGCTGTGGCCCGGCCACCGGGTGGCCGATCCCCGGCTGGTGGTCCGAGCCGAGGACGCCGCCGAGGCGTGCGAGCTGCTGCTGCGCGCCGAGCGGCTGGACGGGAGCGATCGGCTACGGGCCGCAGGGGTGTTGGAGGAGTACGAGGCCCACCCCGGGGCGCGGTGGGAGGGCGCGCGCGACCGGCGGGCCGAACTCGTCCTCGCGGAGGCCACGGCGGAGTTGGACACGGCGCTCACCGGCGACACCGAGGCCCTGGCGACCGGCTTCGACCATCTCGCCACGGCCCTCGGGGAGTTCCCCGGCCAGGAGGACGCGGTCGGGGCGGTCCTCGACGGCTTCCTCGACGGCCTGCCGGTCGAGAACGCCTGCGAGACGCGGGAGATCACCGACTGGCTCGGCGACCGGCCGGGCAGCGGCGACGTGCTGGACCGCGCCGCCGAGGTCGTGCCGAGGATCGCGCCCGCCGCGATCCTCGGCTGCGGCGACGACGCGATGGCGGACCACGAGTGGAGTCAGGCGCGTGAGCGCTACCGACAGGTGCTCGACCAGTACCCGGACCACGAGCTGGCCACCGAGGCCGAGGAGGGGGTCGAGCGGGCCGAGACGGCGATCGAGCTCGACCGGCTGCGCGAACTCGTCAGCGTGGCCTACCCGAACGAGGAGCCCGCTTACTGCGACGACCCCGAGCCGTACCGGGGCGCCGCCCCCTACCGGGGCGGTGGGCCGCACCGCGCGCTGCTCTTCGGGAACAGCGGGCACGCGGACGACCTCCCGTCCTCCTGGCTGGCCGACAACGCGGACGAGGCGGTGCTGGTGATCTGCGTCGGGGAACGCGAGCAGGGCCGCTCGGTCGAGACCTGCCCGTACGAGAGCGACTTCGGCGTCCTCGGGTACCAGAACGTGACGTTCCACGAGCAGCGGTTCCCGGTGCGCGTCTACGAGGTGCGGACCGGCCGGCGGGTGGACGTGTCCAACGTCTCGATCGGTGGCGCCAGTTGCCCCGAGGTCCTGGAGTACGAGTACTACACCGTCGACATCGGCCCGCCGCCCGACGAGTACGTGGACTCGTCGGCGGCGGACGTGCGCGCCGCCTACGGTCGGCTGATCAACCCCTGACGGGGCCGACCAGCCGTCCCGTCAGTTGTCGCGCTTCCAGCGGGGACGGTCGTCGCGGCGCTCGAAGGAGGGGCGGTCGTCGCGGCGCTCGAAGGAAGGACGGTCGTCGCGGCGGAAGCCGTCGCGGCGGCCGTACGAGCCCCGCTCGCCACGGTCCCGGTCCCGGTCGCGGTCGTCGCGGCGGAAGCCGCCACCACCACCGCGCCGGTCGTCCCGGTGGAAGCCGCCGCCACCGCCACGCCGGTCGTCGCGGTGGAAGCCGCCGCCACCGCGCCGGTCGTCGTCGCGACGGCCGTAGGGGCGCCGCTCGCCACGGTCCCGGTCCCGGTCCCGGTCGTCGCGGCGGAAGCCACCGCCACCACCGCGCCGGTCGTCCCGGTCGCGCCGCTCGCCCCGCTCCGCCTCGGCGCGCGCCGCGCGCTCGGCGCGGCGGGCCTCGCGCTCGGCCTCCCGCTCCGCCTCGGCCAGGGCCTCGGCCCGCGCCTCGGCCGCCGTCGCGATGGCCTCGGCCGGGTCGTCGCCGCGCTCCCGCGCGGCACGCGCCGTGAGCCGCTCGGCCTCGTCCCGCAGCTCGGTCGCCCGCTCCCTGGCGCGCTCCAGCTCGCGGCCGAGCCGGGCCACCTCGCGCTCGGCGTGCGTGACGGCACCCATCGCCGCCTCGGCCTGCACCTCGGTGAGCGAGCGCGCGCCGATGATCTCGGCCACGTCCTCGTCGAAGAGGTCGCCGCGGCCGATGATGTGCCGCGAGGCGTCCACGCCCGCGTCCTCCATCAGCCGGAAGATGGTGCGCCGCTGGTGCGGCAGGGCCAGCGAGACGACGGTGCCCGAGCGGCCGGCGCGCGCGGTGCGGCCGGAGCGGTGCAGGTAGTCCTTGTGGTCGGCGGCCGGGTCGACGTTGAGCACCAGGTCGATGCCGTCGACGTGGATGCCGCGCGCGGCGACGTCGGTGGCGACCAGCACGCTGTTGCGGCCCTCCTTGAAGTCGGCCAGCGTGCGGGTGCGGGCGCCCTGCGTCATGCCGCCGTGCAGCGCGTCGGCCCGCACGCCCGCCTCGCGCAGCTGGCCGGCGACCCGGTCGGCGCCGAGCTGGGTGCGGACGAAGACGATGGTGCGGCCCTCGCGCTGCGCGATGGCGGCGGTCAGCGGGGCCTTGTCGCGCGGCTTCACGATCAGCACGTGGTGCGACATGGTCGTCACCGCGCCCTGCGCCGCGTCCACCTCGTGGCTGACCGGCTCCACCAGGTACCGCTTGACGAGGGTGTCGATCTCGTGTTCCAGAGTGGCGGAGAACAGCATCCGCTGCCCGCCGGGCGGCACCTGGTCGAGCAGCTCGGTGACCTCGGGCAGGAAGCCCAGGTCGGCCATCTGGTCGGCCTCGTCGAGCACCGCGATCTCGACGTCGTCGAGCGAGCAGGCGCCGCGCGCGATCACGTCGCGCAGCCGGCCGGGGGTGGCGACCAGGATGTCGACACCACGCTCCAGGGCGTAGATCTGGTTGCCCATCGAGGTGCCGCCGCAGACGACCTTGAGCCGCAGGCCGAGCACGTCACCGTAGGGCTCCAGCGCGTCGGAGACCTGCATGGCCAGCTCGCGGGTCGGGGTGAGGATCACGGCGCGCGGGTGCTTGGGGCGGGTGCGGCCCTCGGCGAGCCTGGCCAGCGTGGGCAGCCCGAAGCTGAGGGTCTTGCCGGAGCCGGTGCGGCCCCGACCGAGGACGTCCCGGCCGATCAGCGCGTCGGGAATGGTGGCGGCCTGGATGGGGAAGGGGGTGGTGACGCCGTTCTCGGCGAGCTTGCGGACGATGGCCTGCGGCAGGCCGAGGTCGGCGAAGGTGGTCGTGGGCTCGTCGTCCAGCGGTAGCAGGGCTTCGGGCGTGGTCACGGACATGCGAGGTGAGAACCTTCCGGAGTTCGGGTGGTCGGCACGCGCCTTAGCTCCGTAGGTGCTCTGGACCGCCTGGATGCGGTCAGCCACGGCTAGACGAGGAACGCGCCACACGGCGCGCTGCTTGGGGCGCCGGGCAAGTGGGATCAAACGATCTACAAGCATACGCACGCCCCGGCCCGCCGCGCAAACGGATCAGCCGCCGCCGCCCGCCCCGGGCGTCGGGGGCTCCGGCTCTGGCTGCGGGGTCGACGGCTCGGGCGTGGGCTCCGGCTCTGGCTCCGGCCGCGGCTCCTCGGTGGTGGGCTCGGGCTCCGGCTCGACGGTCGGCGGCTCGTCCGGCGTGGTGGGGTCGGCCGGCCGGGGCTCGGGCGCCGGCTCGGGTTCGGGATCGCGCTCGCCGGACGGCCGGCTGGGCGAGGCGGCCTCCCGCTCGCTCGGCCCGGCCGGGTCGACGGGCGGCCGCTTGCCCGTGCCGCCCGGCTCGGCGCCGGGCTCCTCCGGATCGGACTCCTCCTCGGCCGGCCGCGCGTCGTCCCGCTCCGCACCGGCCGCCGGCGCGCCCTCGGCGGCCGGCTCCGCGCCGCCGTCGGGCCGGGTGTCGTCGGTCGACGAGGTGTGCCCCACCTCGGCGGGCTCGTGGCTTCGCTCGGAGTCGGCGGTGACGCAGCCGCCGAGCCCGGCCGCCAGCGCGGCGGTCAGGGTGGCGACGGGGACGAGACGGCGCACGGTCGGGAAACCTTTCGGCGGTGACGGGCGTGGTGACGTTCGCCCCCTTCAACCCCCGCACCGGTACGAAAGACACGCCATCGCATTCCCACGTGTGGGGGACCACCCGCGGGTCAGCTCCTGGCCGCGACGGCCTCCACCTCGAACAGCACGTCGGGCGTGGCCAGGCTGGCGACGCCGACGAGGGTCTGCGTGGGCGGCTTCGCGCCCCAGCCCTCCCGCACGGCCTCGGCGATCGGCCCGAGCCTGCTGACGTCGTGGTTCACCACGTACGTCCTGAGCTGGACGACATGGCCGAGGTCGAGCCCGTGGGCGGCGAGCGCGACGCCGAGGTTGTGGAACGTCTGCTTCACCTGTTGGGTGAAGTCGTTCGAGACGACCGCGCCGTCCGGGCCCGAACCGTACTGACCGGCGACGAGCACCAGTTCGGTGCCCGCGGGGACGGCGGCGGTGTGGCTGTAGCCGAACGGGACCGGGTCGTGCAGGCCGGCCGGGTTGACGATGGCGTGTGCCATGGGAAGCACCTCTCCTGTGCGGTGGATCTTCGTCCGCCGAGAAGCCTCGCAACCCATACACGACATCCTCTGTCACGTATTCCCGTAGGGTTTTCGCATGCGCGCCGACCGGTTGGTATCGCTGGTGCTGCTGCTGCGGCAGCACGGCCGGCTGTCCGCGACCGCGCTGGCCCGCGAGCTCGAGGTGTCCACCCGCACCGTGCTGCGCGACATCGACGCGCTGTCCGCGGCCGGTGTCCCGGTCTACGCCGAACGTGGCCGGCACGGCGGCTTCGCGCTGCTGCCCGGCTTCCAGACCGAGCTCACCGGGCTGAACCACGACGAGGCGCTCGCCCTGCTGGTCGCCGGCTCGCGGCGCGGCGCGCAGGCGTTCGGCCTCGGCTCGGCGCTCGCCTCGGCCATGCGCAAGGTGGTCGACGCGCTGCCGGAGAGCCAGCGGGCCACCGCGGCCGGCGCGGCCAGGCGACTGCTCATCGACCCGGAGACCGACCTGCTGTCGCGTCGGCAGGTCGCCGAGGAGCTGCCCGACACCGTCGTGGCCGAGGTCCGGCGCGCGGTGTTCGCCGGACACCGGCTGCGCATCCACTACGCGGCCGTGGGCCGGAGCCCGACGTGGCGCACCGTGGACCCCGTCGGCCTGGTCACGGTGCGCGACCAGGGCTACCTGCTGGCCACCCGGTCCGGCGCGGACCGCACCTACCGGCTGTCCCGGATCCTCGCCGCCGAGGAGCTCGACGAACCGGCCCAGCGCCCGGAGCGGGTCGATCTGGACCGGGCCTGGCAGGAACGCGGCACGCGGTTCCGACACGGCGGCGACCTCGTCACCGTGCTGCTCCGGCTGAACCCGGCGCGGCGGCAGGAGCTGGCGGGCACCGCGCTGGCCGTCCGCACCGAGGAGACCGACGCGGACGGCTGGCTGAGGCTGGAGGTGACCTTCCAGGACCCGAGACACGCCGAATGGGCGCTGTGGCAGCTCGCCACGGACGCGGAAGCCCTGGCCCCGCGGTGGCTGCGCGACACCCTCCGCGAGCGCGCCGCCGCGCTCGCCGCCCGCTACGCGACGGGCGCCGGGGAACCCGGGCGGACTCAGCCGTAGCCGAGGGCGTGCAGCCGCTCGTCGTCGATGCCGAAGTGGTGCGCGATCTCGTGCACCACGGTGATCTCGACCTCCTCGACCACCAGCTCCCGGTCGCCGCCCTCGCGCTCGACCAGCCGCAGCGTGGGCCCCATGTAGACGGAGATCCGGTCCGGCAGCGCCCCCGCGTACCACTCGCCGCGCTCGGTGAGCGGGATGCCCTCGTAGAGCCCGAGCAGCTCGGGGCTGCCGACCGGTGGCTCCTCCTCCACGAAGACGGCGACGTTGTCCATGAGCCTGGTCAGCTCGGGCGGTATCCGGTCGAGCGCCTCGCTGACCAGTTCCTCGAACTCCTCGCGCGTCATCTCCAGCACATGCCCATTGTCCGTCGCCCCCACCCTCCCCGGGAAACGTGGGCGGCCATGGGGGTCCCGTAGTAGGATCACCTCGTTCTATCCGGCCCCCATCGTCTAGCGGCCTAGGACGCCGCCCTTTCAAGGCGGTAGCGCGGGTTCGAATCCCGTTGGGGGTACTCACGGATCCCGCGATGAGTTCTCGTCGCGGCGCGAGTCGACACGGTCATGAACGTACGGATACTGCGGACCCCCGACGCCGACCTCGCCTACCACGTCCACGGCCCACTGCCGACCGCCGACGGGCGCCCTCCGCTGGTCATGATCGGCCAGCCCATGGACTCCAGTGGCTTCCGCACCCTGGCCTCGCTCTTCCCCGAGCGCACGGTCGTCACCTACGACCCACGCGGCCTCGGTGAGAGCGTCCGCAGGGACGGCCGGGTCGACCACGATCCGGTGACCCAGGCGGCCGACGTGCACGCGCTCGTCGAGGCGCTCGGGGCGGGCCCGGTCGAGATGTTCGCGAGCAGCGGCGGCGCGGTGACCGCGCTCGCCCTCGTCGCGGCGTACCCGGACGACGTGACCACGCTGGTGGCGCACGAGCCGCCGCTGTTCTCGGTGCTCCCCGACGCCCCGGCCGCCGAGCGCGCCAGCGCCGCCGTCGGGAAGGCGTACCAGGAGCGGGGCTGGGGCGCCGGCATGGCGGCCTTCGTCGCGATGACGTCCTGGCAGGGCGAGTTCACCGACGCCTACTTCGCGCAGCCGGCGCCCGACCCGGCCGCGTTCGGCATGCCGACCGAGGACGACGGCTCGCGCGACGACCCGCTGCTCTCCGACCGCTCCGCGGCGGTCAGCGGCCACCGCCCCGACGTCGCCGCGCTCACCGCGGCGCCGACCCGGATCGTGATCGCGGTCGGCGAGGAGTCCCGCGACACCCTCACCGGCCGCACCGCGGTGGCCACGGCCGAACTACTCGGCCACCGAGCGGCGGTGTTCCCGAGCCACCACGGCGGCTTCCTCGGCCCCGAGTCCGGCTACGCCGGCCAACCGGAGGCGTTCGCCCGCCGGCTCCGGGAGGTCCTGGCCGACGCGGACTGAGCGCCGGGGCGCGGGCGGCCGATCAGTTTTGCCTGGCTCTCCGGTAGGCGTCCAGTATCTCGTCGCGCTCCGACACATCGGCGGAGTACCACCCCGGCGGCCGGTCCAGTTCGTCCACCCATCCTTGGTTGAACTCGCTGGCCACGTCGCGGGGCAGTGCGTACTCGATGCGCTGCCCCTCCGGGTTGAAAGGGCTGCCGGCCTCGTCCTTGGGGATGCCGCTGTAGTCGACGTCGCCGACACCGGCGTGGATCGCGCGCAGCATGGCGTCGTCACCGTGGAGGCGTTCGTTGTACCGCCTGACGTCGTCGTTCTCCCCGGCCGTCGGCTCGGGTTCGAACGGCACGGAGAGGGCGTCCGCGACACCCGCGGCCGCCCCCCATCCGCCGGGTGCGACTCCGGCCGCGGTGACGGCCATGGTCCAGCCTTTCCAAAGCATGTCCGCGCGCTCGTCGTCGCGGTTCTCGTCGCGGTAGACAAGATCCAGTTGGGCGTTGGTCACCGCGCCCTGGAGGTGGCCGAGGTCCCGCATCCGCTCTCGCAGGGAGCCGCCCTCCGGGGGCCCGCCGGGGTTCTCGTCGGTCGCCCGCGCCGTGTCCCGAGCGGTGTCCCGGGCGTGCTGGAGCAGGTCGGTCTGGAATTCCTGCTGCGTCTGCTGGTCCCCGCCGAGCAGGTCGCGGAAGAGGCTGTGGCGCTCGTCCCCGGTGAGCACGAAGACGTTGGACTGGTCGGAGGGGAAACCGCCAGGCCCCTCCTTCGCGATGTTCGCCAGGCGGTCGAGGTACTCCCCGTGACCGGCGATGTCCGCGTACGCCTCCCGCACCGCCGCGTGCACCGGCTCGTGAGCCCGGTTCCTGCCGGAGCCGGGTGGAACCTCGGTGAACTCCTCGGGATGGTTGGCGACGTACTGCAGGGTGTTGTAGCCGGCCCGTACCCGGGCCAGGTCCTCCGGCGAGTCGGTGAAGCGGAACCCGTCGGCCGGCACGGACGCGGCGCGCAACAGATCGCCGGCGGCGTTGCCCTGGTCGCTCCAGTTCAGGCGCATCATGTCGGCGACGCGGTTCTGGTCGCCGAAGGCGGTGGCCGCGGCGCCGCTGTTGTCGTCGGCGACCGCCAGTAGTTCGGGAGCGCCGTCGAGCCGCGGGGTGTGGACCCACGCCTCGGTGTTCTCCCACCACCGCTGCCGGTCGGCGGCGGCGTCGATCATGCTGGTGGCGAGCTGGTCGTTGGGCGACATGGTCGAGTGGCTCATCAGCGAGCCGAAGTCGTTGAACCGCTGGACGGCCTGCTTCATCTGCTCCGGGTCGCGTACCCCGTCGAGGGCTCCCTTGTCGAGGAACTCCCGTAGCGCAGCGGGTCGTTGGCCGTCCCCCGACCAGGCGACGTTGACGCCGTTGGCCAGGGTCTCCTGGACCTCCCGGTACTGGTCCCCCTGGAGGCGGCCGGCGGCTGCCAGGCCCTCGCTGCCGAGCGCGTCATAGAACGTCCGGGCGAACTCCCGGTCCGACGGCTTGAGTCCGGCGAACGCCTCGGGCCCGTCGCCGGCCCGCCGCAGGAGGATGTCGCTGAGGAGAGCAGTGCGTTCGGCCAGTTCCTCGGGGCTGGGGTCGCCGGTCTTCAGCAGCTTCGCCAGCTCTTCCCCCTCGTGCTCGGCCCGGCCCGCGGTGCGCCAGATGTTGACGGGCGAGTCGCCGACGTCGTAACCGAGGTCCTTCAGGTCCTGCTGCCAACGGTTGAGCCTCCCGTAGTACTCGTCCCGCTGGTCGTCCATGGCCTGGAAGGTCTCGGTCGCGAGGCGGCCGGCCTCGCCGGTGCGAACCCGCTCGATGTGGGCGCGGATCTGCTCCTCGATGCCGGGTGCGTCCGGGAAGCTCTCGCCGTAGACCATGATGCGGCGGCCGGCCCGGTCCGGCGTCGGCGCGCTCAGCTGTTCCACGACGCTGGCATAGTCCCGGTTGGCCTGCGCCTCCTGCTGGTCCACGGCCGCGTCGAGCCCGCCGCCGCCCTCGATGGCCGTGGTGTGGGCCTCGAGCACGTCCTCGGCCATGCCGTGCACCTGCCGCAGAACGCGCGAGATGCCGTCGAGATCGTCGGCGCCCAGTTCCTCGCGGGTGCGCGCGACGTGCCGTTCGGCGTCGGCGTAGATGGCCTGCCCGCCGTGGTCGCCGGCGTTCTGCTCGGTCTCGTCGGCGTGCCGCGCGGTGTCGCCGGCCCGCTCGGCCTCGGCGGCGCCGTTGCGGAAGGTCGTGGCCAGGGTCTCGATCGCCTCCAGCTGGGTCTGCGAGCGGAACTCCTCACGCAGCGCCCACGGGTCCTTGCCGGCCGCCGCGACGACCTCCTTGTTGGTGATGGTGATGGCGCTCATGCCAGTCCCCCGTGGTCCTCGTCTCACATGCCGTCGGCTATCCGGCGGGCTTCCTCGCCGAGTTGGCCCCGGCCGACCGCCGTGGCGGCCAGCCCATCGGTCTCCTCGCCGAGGGCCGCCGCCCCGGTGGCGCCCTCGCCGGTGGCGTCCCGGTCCTCCCCCGCCCGCTGGGCGGCTCTGGCCCGCTCGTCGGCGGTCCGGCCGAGCGCGGCGGTGAAACCGGCCGCGCCGGCCCCGCCGAACTGGCCGGCGGCGGGGGCGACCCGGCCGACGAGCCGGGACAGTGACTCGGCCAGGTCGGCGGACTCGTGGTGCAGTCCGGCGCTCACCCGGAACTGCTCCGGCAGGTACTGGGTCGGGTCGTCGCTCATCGTTCGTCCTCTCCGTTCACCGGCCGGACACGCCGCCCGGTGGTGTCCGGGCCCGTGTCCTGGCGCGGCTCGGCCAGTCGCTTCTTCGGCTTCGTCGGCTCCTGCCGCCGCGGGTGGCGCCTTCGGCACCTGACGTGGTGTGCCGGGTGCGGGACGGTTCGGCCGACAACGGCCGGCGCGCGCGGCGCGGCGGTCGGCGCCCTGCCGGGGCCTGGCGAGCCCTCGGCCGAGGCGGCGACGGCCGCCCCGGCCCGCGCCCGGCCGGGTTGAGGGCCCACTCCCCCGTCGTGGTGCCCCGGGTCAGCGGCCGCCGCCCATCGCGGCCCGGACCATGGCGGCGCCGCCCTCGTTGCCGATGGTCTGGACGTCGCGGATCGCCCGGTTCTGGGCGACGACGCTGTCGTCGAAGCCGGTGGACTCGCGCCGGAACTGCTGGTCGCGCTCCTCGAGCACCTGGCCGATGGCGGCGTCCACCTGGCCCTGTTCGACGAGCCCGAGCAGCTGCTGGTGGACGCTGTCCCAGATGGTCGTGTACTGCTGCTGCTGGCTGACCGTCCGGGACTGGATGCCCTCCAGGTTCTCGTTGCTGAAACGGATCAGGTCCCCGTAGCCGTTCACGTCTCCTCGTGCCCCTTCTGCTGGTCGGGTGGCGCGGTCACATGCCGCGTGCGACGGACATGTCCACGCCGGTGCCGGCGTCCCCGACGCTGGTGACCTGCACCCGGTTCAGGACCCCCTCGGCGTCGGCGTCGGTCTCGCGGCCGGTGTTGGCGGTCAGGCCGAGGTCCTGCGAGAGGCCGTCGAGGACGGTGGCCAGCGCCTGGCCGGCGCGCCCGAGGTCCTCGTAGGTGGCCATCGCGGTGCGGGTGCCCGAACCCTGGTAGGCGGAGCCGACGTTGGCGCTGTGCCCGCCGATCCCGGTCGCCACGGCCTCCATCTCGCTGTAGGCCTGGGCGATGACGCCCATCACCCGGTCGACCTCTTCCGGTGCGAGCTTGACCTCGTCACTCATGGTGTGACTCCCCCGTCTCGTTACGTGTCCCGTGGGTGGCGGCGCGGCGGTGGATGCCGCGGTCGCCTCGACCACGCTGCCCGGGCCGGTCGACGCGGGGCAACGGTTGGCGGCCGTCCCGGACAGTCCCGGACAGCGGCTCGATGTCCGTGCAGGTCAGCGGGGTGGCCGGGGTGAGCGGCCCGGGTCGGGACGTCCGGCGCGTTGCCACCGCGGGCGTGCGTCCCCGACCATGGTCACCATGGGGCAGGGTGGGGAAGGCCGTTGGCGCGAACCGCGGGACGTCGCGGAGTTCTCCGCCGCGTTACGCGCGCTGCGGCAGCGCTCCGGGCTGACGTTCCGGGAGTTGGAGCGGGCGGCGGAGCGCCGGGGCGAGGTGCTGCCGCGCAGCACCGCCGCCGAGATGCTGCGCCGGGGGACGCCGCCGACGCCGCGCCTGCTGACCGCCTTCGTGCGGGCCTGCGGCGACGACGCCAACCTGGAGCGCTGGCACGCGGCCCGCGCCAGGCTCGCCGACGAAGCCCACCCAGCCGACCAGCAAGGCCAGTTCGACGAGCCTGAGGCGGCCTCGCCGCCCACCGCCGCGCCCGACCGGATACCGCGCCAACTCCCCCACGCACCCGCGACGTTCGTCGGCCGGGACCGGGAGCTCACGGCGCTCGACCGCCTGTTGGCGGAGGACGCGGGGGACGCCGGCGGCTCCCCGCGCCTGCTGACGATCAGCGGCGTGGGCGGCGTCGGCAAGACCTGGCTGGCGCTGCGCTGGGGCCACCGGCACCGCGACCGCCACCCCGACGGGCAGCTATATGTGAACCTGCGCGGCTTCGACCCCTCGGCGGAGCCCGTCCCACCGGCGGCCGCCGTGCGCGGCTTCCTCGACGCGCTGGGCGACGACCCGCTGGCGCTGCCGCCGGAGCCCGAGGCGCAGGCCGCGCGGTACCGGTCGCTCATCGCCGGGCGCCGGATGCTGATCGTCCTCGACAACGCGGCCGGCGCCGACCAGGTGCGGTCACTCCTGCCGGGCTCCGGCGCCAGCACCGTCATCGTGACCAGCCGGGACCGGCTCACCGGACTGATCGCCGCCGACGGGGCGCGGGCGCTGCCGCTCGGGCTGCTCGCCGAGGACGAGGCGCGACGCCTGCTGGACCGGCACCTCGGCCCGGAGCGGACGACCGCCGAGCCGTCGGCCGTCGACGAGATCGTGTCGGTCTGCGGCGGGCTGCCGCTGGCGCTCGCCGTCGTCGCGGCCCGGGCCGCGACCCACCCCGGGCTGCCGCTGCGGGCGCTCGCCGCCGAGCTGCGCGACGCCAGGCTCGGCCTCGACGCCTTCGACGGCGGCGACACCGCCACCGACGTCCGCGCCGTCTTCTCCTGGTCCTACCGGGCGTTGAGCGAGGGCGCCGCCCGGCTCTTCCGGCTGCTCGGCCTCCACCCGGGGCCCGACCTGTCGCTGCCGGCCGCCGCCAGCCTGGCCGGCGCGCCGGAGCACCGGGTGCGGCCGCTGCTGGCCGAGCTGACCCGGGTCCACCTCGTCGACCGGCCGACGCCCGACCGCCACGCCCCGCACGACCTGCTGCGCGCGTACGCCCGCGAGCTGGCGGACGCCGTCGACCCGGAGGCCGACCGGCGGGCCGCCCGCCGCCGCCTGGTGGAGCACTACCTGCGCTCGGCCGAGGGCGCCGACCGCCGGCTGGCCCCGCGCCCCGAGCCGCTCGGGCTCGGGCCGGCGCCGACCGGGGTCACCGTGGTGGAGCCGGCGGACCGCGAGGCGGCGCTCGACTGGTTCACCGCGGAGCACCCGGTGCTGCTCGGCGCCCTCGACCTGGCGGTGGCCGCCGACGCGCCGGCCGAGGCGTGCGGGCTCGCCAGGGCGCTGGAGACGTTCTTCGACTACCGCGGGCACTGGCACGACTGGGCCGCCACCCAGCGGATCGCGCTGGACGCGGCCGGCCGGCTCGGCGATCCGGCCCGCGCGGCCGACGCGCACCGCTCCCTGGGCCGCGCCCACACCCAGATGGGGCGCCTCGAGGACGGGCACCGGCACTTCACCGAGGCGCTGGCGCGGTACCGGGAGCTGGGCGACGACGTCAGCCAGGCGGACACCAGGCGCGGCCTGGGCTGGGTCTGCGACCAGCTCGGCCGGCCGCGGGACGCGCTCGACCACAACGACCGGGCGCTCGAGCTCTACCGGCGGGCCGGTCACCGCCCCGGGCAGGCGATGGCGCTGAACAACGTCGGCTGGCTGCACGTCGTGCTCGGCGACCACCGGCGGGCGCTCGACTACTGCGCCCAGGCCGTGGAGCTCAACCGGGAGCTCGGCGAACGGCACGCGGAGGCCGGCGCCTGGGACAGCCTCGGCTACGCCCACCACCACCTCGCCCAGTACGCCGAGGCCGCCCGCTGCTTCGCCCGCGCCCTCGACCTGGTGCGGGGCTTCGGCGACCGCTATGGCGAGACCGAGATCCTCAACCACCTCGGCGACACCCAGCTGGCCGCCGGCGACGTCGACGCGGCCCGGCGCACGCGGCGGACGGCGGTGGAGATCGGCTCCCAGATCGGGCACCCGGCCGTCGAGGAGCTGCGGGCCAAGCTCAAGGAGACGGACCCGGAGTAGCCGCTTCACGACCCCCTTCCGCTACCGCCGCGTACATGACATGCTGCGCCACGACGCGCGTAGACCACGCGTGCAGCTCTCCGTACGGCAGGCCAGCTGGAGGACCTTCCGCCATGAGAATCCGCCCCCTTCTCGCCGCGCTCGCGCTCGCCGGCGCCGCGCTCACCGCCGCCCCCGCCACCGCGGCCGCGGCGCAGCCCCAGGTCCAGGACCAGACCCAGGTCCAGGCCCAGGCGTCCGACGTCTCCGTCCTCGTCACCAAGATCAGCCACTCCACCGCCACCTCGATGTTCCGCGAGGTCGGCATCACCTGGTCCTCGTCCGGCGGCTGTTCCGACCGGAACAACCCCACCTGCACCTCGTTCGAGCAGCTCAACCTCGCCACCGCCCAGGGCGCCCAGACCCTCAGGCGGGCCAGCGGCTGCGCCCTCAACATCACCGGCGGCACCGAGACCGGCCACGCCGGCGGCACCTACAGCCACTGGAACGGCTACAAGCTCGACTACGGCCTGAACACCTGCGTCAACGGCTACATCACCAACAACTTCGCCTTCATCGGCTACCGGAGCGACGGCGCCGCCCAGTACCAGTCGGGCTCGGGCAACATCTACGCCCGCGAGGGCAACCACTGGGACGTCACCTACTACAACTGCGGCGGCTGCTGACCCCTCGCCCCACCACGCCCCCCACCGCCGCCGGCGGGCCTGACCGGCGGTCAACGCGACGAGGGGCCCGCTTTCCGCGTGATACGCTGCTTCAGCGACATCGCCCCGGCGTTCGGGGGAATCGCGACAAGCCGGGTCCTGTGGAGCAGTTTGGAGTGCTCGCCACCCTGTCAAGGTGGAGGCCGCGGGTTCAAATCCCGTCAGGACCGCTCCGGCTGGGTAGCTCAGTTGGTACGAGCGTCCGCCTGAAAAGCGGAAGGTCGCCGGTTCGACCCCGGCCCCAGCCACAGTTCGTCGAGCAGGATCAGGACCCCTTCGGTGTCACCGAGGGGGTCTTCTCATGTGCGCCGGCGGCCCGGTGGGCGGGCGCGCAGGGCCCAGAAGACGGCGAGGGAGAGCAGCGCCCAGCCGCCGAGCACCAGGTAGGGCTGGAGGTGCTGGTGGCCGGCGAAGTAGATCGCGGTGTGCTGCGCGTTGACCGAGGCGCCGGGTGGCAGCCAGCGGCCGATGACGCCGAGGGCGGTCGGCAGCAGCGGCCAGGAGACGGCGCCGCCCGACGAGGGGTTGCCGAGCATCACCATCAGCGCCCAGGTCGGCAGCAGCGCCCAGCGGCCGAAGAGGACGTTGAACATCGTGTAGACCATGCCGGCCGTGAACATGGTCAGCGTGAGGATCCCCCACGAGCCGAACACCGGGAGCTCGAGCGCGCCGAGCCACCAGTCGACGACCACCACGATCCCGAAGCCGCCGAGCCCCGCGTAGCCCGCGGTGAACGCCAGCCGCGCCGCCGGCCGCAGCGCCGGGGCGTTGACGACGAGCTGGACGGTGCCGAGGAAGCCGATGATCACCGCGGCGATGGTGATGTAGAAGACGGCCAGGCCCCGGGGGTCGCCGGACTGCAGGGGCTTGATGTCCCGCACGGTGATCCGCGCGCCGGCCGCCTCGGCCGCCGGCGGGCCCTCCTTGGTCAGCAGCTCGGCGACGCTGGCCCCGGCCGCGCTCGCCACGTCCATCTCGACCTGGTCCCGCCGGCCGCGCAGGATCGCGAACTCGCGCTGCGCCTCCACGGCGTCCACAGCCTGTGGATAGTCGGCGTAGCGGTGGAGTTCCAACGATGCGCCGAGCCGGTGCTCCAGTTCCTCGACGAAGGCGCGGGCCTCGGTGCCGGAGGTCGGCGGGCCGACGACCGCGACCGGCACGTGGCGCGGGGTCGGGTTGGCCAGCGCGTAGGTGTAGGAGCCGGCGAACGCGGCGGCGGAGGCGGCGGCGAGCAGCGACACCACCGCGGCGGGGAGGTAGGGCGTGCGACGGAAGGCCCGCCACCGCTCGCTGAGCACCCGGGTCAGCCGGGCCCACGGAGTCGCCCCTGTCACCCGGCCACGATATGCCGAAACGGCACGTATGCCGCATATCCGGACGCGTCGGTGCCGGGGTGCCGGCGACGCCGCGCCCGGCGGGCGATAACGGCTCGCCGCCGGCCGGCCCGGGGTGAGACCCTGGGGTGCGTATGTCTACGCACTCCTCCTCCCTCTCCGCCCTCGCCGCGCGGCTGCCCGAGCTGACCCTGCGCGACGAGCGCCGGCTCGGCCGCCGTCTCGACGGCGCGCGCCGGATCCGCAAGCCGGCCGCCCAACAGGCCGTGCTGGCCGAGATCGCCGAGGCCGTCGACGCCGCCGAGGCGCACGTCGCCGCGCGGCGCGCCGCCGTGCCCGCGATCGGCTACCCGGAACAGCTGCCGGTGAGCCAGAAGAAGGACGAGATCCTGGCCGCGATACGCGACCACCAGGTGGTGATCGTGGCCGGCGAGACGGGCTCGGGCAAGACCACCCAGCTGCCCAAGATCTGCCTGGAGCTCGGCCGCGGCATCCGGGGCCTCATCGGCCACACCCAGCCGCGCCGGCTGGCCGCCCGCACCGTCGCCCAGCGGGTCGCCGACGAGCTGCGCACCCCGCTCGGCGCGTCCGTCGGCTTCAAGGTCCGCTTCACCGACCAGGCCAGGGACGACACGCTGGTCAAGCTGATGACGGACGGCATCCTGCTGGCCGAGATCCAGCACGACCGCGAGCTGCGCCAGTACGACACGATCATCATCGACGAGGCGCACGAGCGCAGCCTCAACATCGACTTCCTACTCGGCTACCTCGCCCAGCTGCTGCCCAGGAGACCCGACCTCAAGGTCGTCATCACCTCCGCCACCATCGACCCGGAGCGCTTCGCCCGCCACTTCCGGCAGGCGAACGGCGAGCCGGCCCCGATCATCGAGGTCTCGGGCCGCACCTATCCGGTCGAGGTCCGCTACCGCCCCCTGCTGGAGGAGGACAGCGAGGCGCCCGACCGGGACCAGATCACCGCCATCTGCGACGCCGTCGACGAGCTGCAGGCCGAGGGCCCGGGCGACATCCTGGTCTTCCTCTCCGGCGAGCGCGAGATCAGGGACACGGCGGACGCGCTGGAGAAGCGGCGGCTGCCGCACACGGAGGTGCTGCCGCTCTACGCCCGCCTCTCGCACGGCGAGCAGCAGCGCGTCTTCCAGCCGCATCCGGGCCGCCGGGTCGTGCTGGCCACCAACGTCGCCGAGACCTCGCTCACGGTGCCCGGCATCAAGTACGTCATCGACCCCGGCACCGCCCGCATCTCCCGCTACAGCCACCGCACCAAGGTGCAGCGGCTGCCGATCGAGCCCGTCTCGCAGGCCAGCGCCAACCAGCGCAAGGGCCGCTGCGGCCGCACCAGCGACGGCATCTGCGTCCGGCTCTACGCGGAGGAGGACTTCCTCTCCCGCCCGGAGTTCACCGACGCCGAGATCCTGCGCACCAACCTGGCCTCCGTGATCCTCCAGATGAACGCGGCGGGCCTCGGCGAGATCGAGCGCTTCCCCTTCATCGACCCGCCGGACCACCGTTCGATCAAGGCGGGCGTGCAGCTGCTGGAGGAGCTGGGCGCGCTGTCCGGCGCCAAGCTCACCGAGCTGGGCCGCAAGCTGGCGCAGCTGCCGGTGGATCCCCGGCTGGCGAGGATGGTCCTGGAGGCCGGGCGGAACGGCTGCGCCCGCGAGGTGATGGTGATCGCCGCCGCGCTCTCCATCCAGGACCCGCGGGAGCGGCCGAGCGACAAGCAGCAGCAGGCGGACGCCAAGCACCAGCGGTTCCGCGAGGGGCCGGCCGAGGAGTCGGACTTCCTGGCGCTGCTCAACCTGTGGGAGTACGTGCGCGAGCGGCAACGCGCCCTCTCCTCCTCGGCGTTCCGCCGCATGTGCCGCACCGAGTTCCTCAACTACCTGCGGATACGGGAGTGGCAGGACATCTACGCGCAGCTGCGCCAGGTCGGCCGCTCGCTCGGCGTCGAGGCCGTCGAGCCGGCGGAGGGCGGGCAGGCGCCGGACCCGGCGCGCGTCCACCAGTCGCTGCTGGCCGGCCTGTTGTCGCAGCTGGGCCTGAAGGACACCGAGAAGCACGAGTACCTGGGCGCGCGCGGCGCCAAGTTCGCGATCTTCCCCGGCTCGGCGCTGTTCAGGAAGCCGCCGCGCTGGGTGATGTCGGCCGAGCTGGTGGAGACCTCACGGCTGTGGGCGCGGGTCAACGCGCGCATCGAGCCGGAGTGGATCGAGCCGCTCGCCGGCCACCTGGTCAAGCGCACCTACAGCGAGCCGCACTGGGAGCAGAAGCAGGCGGCGGTGATGGCCTACGAGCGGGTGACGCTGTACGGCGTGCCGATCGTGGCCCAGCGCAAGGTCAACTACGGCCGGATCGACGCCGAGACCTCCCGTGACCTGTTCATCCGCAACGCCCTGGTGGAGGGCGACTGGCGGACCTCGCACGAGTTCTTCCACGAGAACCGCAAGCTGCTCGCGGAGGTCGAGGAGCTCGAACACCGGGCCAGGCGGCGGGACATCCTCGTCGACGACGAGACGCTGTACGACTTCTACGACCAGCGGGTGCCGGAGTTCGTGGTCTCCGGGGCGCACTTCGACTCCTGGTGGAAGAAGAAGCGCCGCGAGGAACCAGACCTGCTCAACTTCGAGAAGTCCATGCTCATCAACGAGCGGGCCGGGCGGGTCACCAAGGACGACTACCCGGACGTCTGGCGACAGGGGCGGCTCTCGCTGCGCGTCACCTACCAGTTCGAGCCGGGCGCCGACGCGGACGGCGTGACCGTCCACGTGCCGCTCCAGGTCCTCAACCAGATCACCCCCGAGGGCTTCGACTGGCAGATCCCGGGCCTGCGCGAGCAGTTGGTGACCGAGATGATCAGGTCGCTGCCCAAGCCGATCAGGCGGCACTGTGTGCCCGCGCCGGACGTGGCGCGGCGCTTCCTCGCCGAGGTGGGTCCCGAGCCGACGAACGAGCCGCTGCGGGTGGCGATGGCCCGCGAGCTGACCAGGATGACCGGCGTCCGGGTCACCCCGGAGGACTTCGACGAGAGCCGGATCCCGGACCATCTGCGGATCACCTTCCGCGGCGTGGACGAACGGCGCCGCCGGGCCTCCGCCGACGCGGAGGACAAGGACCTCATGGCGCTCACCCAGCGCCTGCGGCCGCTCGCCCAGCGGGCGTTGGACCGCGCCTTCGCCACCGAGGCTCGGGCCGCCGGGCCGAGCGGACCGGCCCAGGCCACGGCCGGCCTCGCCGGCCAGCCGGGCGGCGGCGCGGCCGAGCCGCGCGGCGCCAGCCGCGTCGGGCTGACCGCATGGTCGATCGGCACGCTCGACCGGGTCTTCGAGACCCGGCGCGGCGGCCAGCCGGTGAAGGCGTACCCGGCGCTGGTGGACGAGGGCTCCTCGGTCGCCGTGCGGCTCTTCGACAGCGAGGAGGAGCAGCGGCGGGCGATGGCGCGCGGCACCAGGCGGCTGGTGCTGCTCAACCTCCCGTCGGATCCGGCCAAGTTCGCGCAGCGGCAGTTGGACAACGCGGCGAAGCTGGCGCTGGCCAGTTCCCCGCACGGTGGCGTGCCGGCGCTGCTCGCCGACTGCGTGAGCGCGGCGGCCGACCAGTTGATCGCGGCGCACGGCGGCCCCGCCTGGGACGAGGAGGGCTTCCGCAAGCTCTTCGACGCGGTGCGGGCCGACATCACCGACCTCACCCTGCGGATCCTGGGGCGGGTGCGCGAGGTGCTGCTGGCCTGGGGCACCTGTGAGCGGCGGCTGCGCTCGATCACCAGCCCGGTGCTCGCCGACTCGTTGGCGGACGTGCGGGAGCAGCTGGCGGGCTTGGTGCCGCCCGGCTTCGTGACCGAGCACGGCGCGCGCCGGCTGCCGGACCTGCTGCGCTATCTGACGGCCGTGGACCGGCGGTTGCAGCAGTTGCCGCAGCACGCCGAGCGGGACCGGGCACGGATGGCGAAGGTCCGGGAGATGCAGGACGAACACGCCTGGCTGCTGGAGCAGTTCCCGCCCGGCCGGCCGGTGCCTGAGCGGGCCGCCGAGATCCGCTGGATGATCGAGGAGCTGCGGGTCAGCTACTTCGCGCACGCGCTCGGCACGGCGTATCCGATCTCGGACAAGCGCATCCTGAAGGCGATCGACGCCCTGGTCCCGTGACCGGGGCGCCGGCCGGGGGCGATTGGCTCCGCGCCGGCCATCTGGGGTAGAGTCGCGCTCGCGACCTGGTCCTGTGGAGCAGTTTGGAGTGCTCGCCACCCTGTCAAGGTGGAGGCCGCGGGTTCAAATCCCGTCAGGACCGCACACGTTGAAAACCGGAAGCCCGGATCCCCACAGGGATCCGGGCTTTTTCCATGACTCGGCGAGTGGCATGCCCGAGAGGTGTGAGCCGGGCAGGGAGGGTGGGTAGGAGACAGCTACGCGTGGTGCGGCGACGCTGCCGCCCGGCGGGGCCCTACTACCGCAAGATCAGCGGGTCCGGCAAGGGATGCGAAGTGTGACGGGAGTCACGGAACTTGATCGCTCACTGAGCTCGGCTGACCCCGTAGAGAAACCCACCAATTTAATATGTGCAATTGCACGCCCTTGCACAGGGCCGCCGAGCGGCTCTTCAACCCCCCGGGGGCGGGCATGCAAATCGCGCCGGACTCGGCGGAGTCCGGCGCGATCTGGAGCCAAGCAGGCGGGGTGGGGGCCCCGAAGCCTGGGTCGTGCTGCTTTGCTCAGGCCTCGCCGCGCTGCTGCGGGATGCCCGCGAGCAGTGCGCGCACCTCCGCTTCGCGGTAGCGGCGGTGCCCACCGAGCGTGCGGATAGACGTGAGCTTGCCCGCCTTTGCCCAGCGTGTGACCGTTTTCGGGTCCACGGGGAACATCGAGGCAACCTCAGCCGGGGTCAGCAGCGGCTCGGCATCAGGGGTGCGAGCGGTCATGAGCGGCCTCCTCGGGAGAACCGAACCATCACGGTTCTTTCCTCTAAATTCTGCACCTTGACCCGCGTTGCCCGAAATGACAGGCGCGGGTCGAGTCGGTTATAGGACGAACGGCTTGTCCTCGGCACTACAACTACACCATCCGTCCAGCCGGGTCGGCCAAACCGATGGAATTGCCCTCTCAGGTGTTCAACCTTGGTGGAAGCCGACTGGAACATGCCATAACGGACAGTTACCCAATCTCTACGATCAGTCACCCCGTGTTGGCCGGTCATCGCACCCACCCAGGAAGGAGCCCCGCCGAGCTCGTTGTCCTATTTTGACACGAGGAGACTACTTGAAGGCAAGAGTTCCTTACAGTGCCATCCATCACGCTTGGGGCTTTAGTCCCACCTAAGGAGCGGATCAGTTGGCGAACTGGCGCTCGCGGATCGTCAGCCAACGGTCGGTGAGCTCCTCGTAAAGCCGGGTCGCCCGCTCCACGTCACCCGCGGCGAGCGCGGCCAGCCCCTCGGTGACCTCCGCCACCGAGTGGTCAGCCGCCAACTGGTCTTCGGGAATCGTATAGATCAATCCGCCGTAGTCCAGTTCGACAAGTGACCGGGGGTGGAACTCCTCGAGCCACCGTCCCACATCGGTCAGCGCCTCCACCATCGGCCCCTCGGGCATCGCCTCCCGCACGGTGCGCAGCCCGCGCGCCACCCGCCGCCGCGCCTGGACCATCGGCGTCCGGTAGCCGAGGGCCGGCTCGCCCGCGTCGGACCCGGAGCCGTCCCCGGCCTTCCGGAAGATCCGCTCCTCGTCCGCGAAGAGCACGAACCAGCGGACCGGGACGTGCCACAGCGCCGACCTGATCCACGGCCGCGCGTCCGGATTGCGCTCCCGCCAGCGGTCGTACTCCTCGGCCGCGCTCCGCCGCGCCCCGGGCGGCAGCGCCAGGTCCACCACCGACTGCGGCATCAGCCAGTGCCCCACGTCGCCCAGCGCCTGCCACGCGCGCAGCCTGGTCCGCCACGGGCAGACGCAGACGACCCCGTCCACCGTGGCCACGAAGGCGTCCGCGCTCTCCGCCGCCGGCGCCACCCGCACCGGCCGCGCCACCAGGCCGGCCAGCGCCCCCCGCACCTCGTCCTGGGCGGTGGGCAGGCGCTCCCGCCGCGCGTACCCGGCCCAGTGCGAGCGCTCCGGCTCGGGAAAGGCCGCCAGCGGCTCGTAGACCCGGAGATACGCCGCGTAGGGAACCTTGGGCACTCTGCCTCCCGCGTCTCGTGGTCGCCCCCACCCATCGTCGCCCCCGATCGTGTCAGCCCTCGGAAGACCCCGGTACCCGGCGTTCGGCGACGGCCGTAGGCTCATCCCATCGGGAACACGACACCGCCCTCCACGACGGATCCGCCACGAGGGCGTCCAGACCGCGATACGCAGGAGTCACCACCGTGACCGACGTACGTCCCGCTGTCAGCGTCGACAGCAGCACCGCAGCACCGGGGGCCGCGAGCGCCCTGGACATCCTCTTCACCTCCGAGCGGGGCGGCCACGAGCAGGTCATGCTCTGCCAGGACCGGGCCACCGGGCTCCGGGCCGTGATCGCCATCCACTCCACCGCGCTCGGCCCGGCCCTGGGCGGCACCCGCTTCCACGCCTACGCGGGCTCCCCGAGCCCCGAGGAGGCCGCCGTCCGCGACGCCCTCAACCTCTCGCGGGGCATGAGCTACAAGAACGCGCTCGCCGGCCTCCCGCACGGCGGCGGCAAGGCCGTGATCATCGGCGATCCGGCCCACCTGAAGACCGAGGAACTGCTGCTCGCCTACGGCCGCTTCGTCGCCTCCCTCGGCGGCCGCTACGTCACCGCCTGCGACGTCGGCACCTACGTCCAGGACATGGACGTGATCGCCCGCGAGTGCCGCTGGACCACGGGCCGCTCCCCCGAACAGGGCGGCGCGGGGGACTCCTCGGTGCTCACCGCCTTCGGCGTCTTCCAGGGCATGCGCGCCTCGGCCGAGCACCGCTGGGGCTCTCCCGAGCTGGCCGACCGCACCGTGGGCGTGGCCGGCGTCGGCAAGGTCGGCCACCTGCTGGTCGACCACCTGGTCGAGGCCGGCGCCCGGGTGGTGATCACCGATGTCGACCAGGCCGCCGTGCGCCGCGTGCTGGACGCCCACCCGGAGCGGGTCACCGCCGTGGCCGACGCCGATGCCCTGATCCGGACCCCCGGGCTTGACATCTACGCCCCGTGCGCCCTCGGCGGCGCGCTCAACGACCGGACCGTGCCGCTGCTGACGGCCGGCATCGTCTGCGGCGCGGCCAACAACCAGCTCGACCATCCCGGCGTCGAGAAGGACCTCGCCGACCGCGGCATCCTCTACGCGCCGGACTACGTGGTGAACTCCGGCGGCGTGATCCAGGTCGCCGACGAGCTCCACGGTTTCGACTTCGCACGTGCGAAGGCAAAGGCCGCGCTGATCCACGACACGACGCTGGAGATCTTCGAACGGGCCCGCGCCGAGGGCGTCCCCCCTGCTGTGGCGGCCGACCGGCTGGCCGAACACCGAATGGCCCAGGCCGCCGGCCGCTGATCGGCCATTTGCGTAAGACATGTCACCCCCCTCATGCGGGGTGTGTCGAGAAAGAAGGTAAAATCGCCGCTGACCAGCAAAGAGAAGGTCACCGGGCGACGATCGGGCGACCCGGGTCCTGCGGACGACGTACCGTAGGCCCGCGGAAGCAGGTACGGTTGAAGGCCGATGGATCGGGCGCTCGTCCGAGGGCCCGCTCTCAATCATGAACGGATGTCAACACTCCGGGGCCGCAGGGTCCCGTCGTTGAGGGGGTCGAGCCAATGGGGCGCGGCCGGGCCAAGGCCAAGCAGACGAAGGTCGCCCGCCAGCTGAAGTACAACAGCGGCCGGACGGACCTTTCCCGTCTGGCCGAAGAGCTGGGTGCGGGTGCATCAAAGCCTGACCAGGCGCCGACGAACGGCGAGCGGGTCGAGGACGACGAAGAGCTGGAAGACGACCTGTACGCACGGTACGCGGAGATGTACAACGACGAGGATGACGAGGAGGACGGCGAGGAGCCGTACTCCAACGGTCACTCCTCCAAACGGCGCGGCGCCTGACCAGCGCCCCCGACCGCCGGTCAACCGGCCGGTCGCCGACCCGCGATCGAGCCAACTGAGCCACCCGGGAGAACGCGCTCCCCGCCCCGGTCCGGTTTCGCCGGACCGGGCTCAGTTGTGTCGTGCCGCCTGCGGCCCCGGACATGGTTACCGCGCGTAGTCCCCGGTGAGCGTGGCGGCGTCCGCGCCGCTCCCCCGCGCCTCGACCCGGCCGGCCACCCAGGCCGGCACGCCCCGCGCGGAGAGGGTGGCGAGCGCCGTGTCGACGGACGCCTCGGGCACCACCGCCACCATCCCGACGCCCATGTTGAGGGTGCGCTCCAGCTCGCCGCGCGCCACCCGGCCGGCCGCGCCGACCACGTCGAACACGGGCGCCGGCGCCCAGCTGGCCCGGTCGATCACGGCCGCAAGACCGTCCGGGATGACCCGGGCCACGTTGGCCGCCAGGCCGCCGCCCGTGATGTGGGCGAACGCGTGCACCTCGGTGGCGCGGGCCAGCGCCAGGCAGTCGAGCGAGTAGATCCTGGTCGGTTCGAGCAGCTCCTCCCCCAGCGTCCGGCCGAACTCGGGGACGTGGCGCTCGATGGACCAGCCCGCCAGGTCGAAGAAGACGTGCCGGACCAGCGAGTACCCGTTGGAGTGAAGGCCGGACGAGGCGAGCGCGACGACGACGTCCCCCGCCCTGACCCGCTCCGCGCCCAGCAGCGCGTCCGCCTCGACGACGCCGGTGCCGGCGCCCGCCAGGTCGTACTCCTCGGGCCCGAGCAGCCCCGGGTGCTCGGCGGTCTCGCCGCCGACCAGCGCGCAGCCGGCCAGCGTGCAGCCCTCCGCGACGCCCTTGACGATGGCGGCGACCCGCTCCGGGTAGACCTTGCCGACGCAGACGTAGTCGGTCATGAACAGCGGCTCGGCGCCGCACACCACCAGGTCGTCCACGACCATGGCGACCAGGTCGCGGCCGATCGTGTCGTGCACGTCCATCCGCTGGGCGACGGCCACCTTGGTGCCGACCCCGTCGGTCGCCGAGGCGAGCAGCGGGCGCCGGTAGCCCTTGAGCGCCGAGGCGTCGAAGAGCCCGGCGAAGCCGCCGATGGCGCCCACGCTCTCCGGCCGCTGGGCCTTGGCGACCCAGCTGCGCATCAGCTCGACGGCCGTCTCCCCGGCCTCGATGTCGACTCCCGCCGCCGCGTAGCTGACACCACTGACACCGGACGCGTTCTCTGTCATCGGATCTCTCTGACTGCTGTGTGGTGGGACGTCGCGCCCCGCTTAGGGACGGCGCAGGGCGTCGCCCGCGCCGGGGCCGGTGGCCAGCAGCGGAAGCGTGAGCCGCGCGCGCTCCGCCCGCTCCCGGTCGGCGTCGGCGGACTGCTCGAGCACGTCCTTGCCGAGGAGCGCCGGGTCGGGCAGCTCCACGGGGTACGTGCCGTCGAAGCAGGCCCGGCACAGGTTCGGCTTGGCGATCGTGGTGGCCTCGACCATCGCGTCGAGCGAGATGTAGGCCAGCGAGTCGGCGCCGAGCGAGGTGCCGATCTCCTCGACCGACAGGCCGTTGGCGATGAGCTCGGCACGGGTCGCGAAGTCGATGCCGAAGAAGCACGGCCACTTGATGGGCGGCGAGCTGATCCGCACGTGGACCTCGGCGGCGCCGGCCTCGCGGAGCATTCTGACCAGGGCCCGCTGGGTGTTGCCGCGGACGATCGAGTCGTCGACGACGACTAGGCGCTTGCCGCGGATGACCTCCTTCAGCGGGTTCAGTTTCAGCCTGATGCCCAGCTGTCTGATGGTCTGGCTCGGCTGGATGAAGGTGCGGCCGACGTAGGAGTTCTTGACCAGGCCCGAGCCGTAGGGGATGCCGCTGGCCTCGGCGTACCCGATGGCCGCGGGGGTGCCGGACTCCGGCGTCGATATCACCAGGTCGGCGTCGGCCGGGGCCTCGGCGGCGAGCCGGCGGCCCATCTCGACCCGGGAGAGGTACACGTTCCGCCCGGCGATGTCGGTGTCGGGCCGCGCCAGGTACACGTACTCGAAGACACAGCCGCGAGGCTTCGCTTCCGCGAATCGCGAAGCGCGGAGCCCGTTCTCGTCGATGGCGACCAGCTCGCCGGGCTCGATCTCGCGGACCACCGAGGCGCCCACGATGTCCAGCGCCGCGGTCTCCGAGGCGACCACCCAGCCGCGCTCCAGGCGGCCGAGGACCAGCGGGCGGAAGCCCTGCGGGTCGCGGGCCGCGTAGAGGGTGCCCTCGTCCATGAAGACGAAGCTGTAGGCGCCCTTGACCTTCGGCAGCACCAGCGGGGCCGCCTGCTCGACGGTCAGCGGCGTGCCGTCCTCGGCGCGCTGACCCGCGAGCAGCACCGTGACCAGGTCGGTGTCGTTGGTGACCGCGGCGCGGTTGCGCGGCCCGCGGTCGTCGGGGAGCTCCGCCACGAGCTCGGCGAGCTCGGCGGTGTTGACCAGGTTGCCGTTGTGGCCGAGCGCGATCGAGCCGTGCCCGGTGGCACGGAAGGTCGGCTGGGCGTTCTCCCAGGTCGGGGCCCCGGTGGTCGAGTACCGGGTGTGGCCCACGGCGATATGGCCCGAGAGGGAACTGAGGGAGGTCTCGTCGAAGACCTGGGAGACCAGCCCCATGTCCTTGAAGACCAGGATCTTGGAGCCGTCGCTCACCGCGATGCCCGCGGACTCCTGCCCGCGGTGCTGCAATGCGTAAAGGCCGAAGTAGGTGAGCTTGGCGACCTCCTCGCCCGGGGCCCAGACGCCGAAGACGCCGCAGGCGTCCCTCGGGCCTCGTTCTCCGGGGTCAAGGTCGTGGCTGAGTCGTCCATCACCACGCACACGTCGAGTCTAGGCCAGGATCCGGGGGGCGCGAGAACCCCGCGATTGTGAGACATGCCCCATACGGAACGGGTGTGGGGCGGGATGGGGGACGGGCTGCGATCAGCCGAGCACGGGCAGTTCGCCGGCGAGCGCCCCGGCCCGCTCCCCGCTGGCCCGCAGCCGGCCGCTCGCGGTGGCCGCCTCCCAGCCGACCCGCCCGGTGGCGAGCCGCAGCCAGGTCACCGGGTCGGTCTCCACCACGTTCGGCGGGGTACCGCGGGTGTGCCGGGGTCCCGCCAGGCACTGGACGGCGGCGAACGGCGGGATCCTGACCTCGGTGGAGGCGCCCGGCGCCTTGGCGGCGAGCGCGTCGGCCAGCACCCGGGTAGTGATGGCGAGCGCCCCCCGGTCGAGTCGCACGGGGCGGGCGGTGGCCCGGGTCAGGTCGTCGCTGTGCAGGGTCAGCTCGACGATCCGGGTGACGGTGAAGTCCACGGCGCGCATGGCGCCCAGGTGGTGCGGGATCAGCACGTCCTCGCGGACGCCCGTGTCCACCACGGCCTCCATCTCCTCGGCGGCCGCGCTGATCACGTCGGCGTCCGCGGTGTCCCGCTCCTCGTGCACGGTGGCGGCGACCCAGTCGGTGACGTCGACCTCGGGGCGGGTGGCGGCGGGCGCCGGCTCGGCGAGCAGCCTGGGCAGCGCGTCGATCTGCCGGGCCAGGTGCCCGAGCAGCATGGCGAGCTCGGTCTGCCGCTCGGGGGTCAGCTCCCGCACGGCCGACCGCAGCAACTCGACCTGCGCGAGCAGCGCGTCGCGGACCCGGTCGGGATGGTAGGCGCGGGGCTTGCGTCGGACGGCACCAGACATGTCAGGAGCTTACGACGGACCGCCGCGGACCGTCCCGCGAGCGGTACCCTCGGCGCGCTGTCAAGATGACAAGGCCATATCAACTGGACGACCGCCGGCCCGCGGCCCCGTGCCGCGTGTCAGGATCGCGGCATGGCTATCGCGGACCGTTACCTCGCCGAAGACGAAGTGCTGATCTACGAGACGCGCCAGCACTGGACCACGCTGATCAGCGAGTTCGTGCAGCTGGTCGTCATCGTCGCCGCGGCCGCCGCCCTGGCGTTCGTGCTCCCCACCGAGGAGGACTGGGGGCGGATCGCCACCTGGGTGGTCGTCGGGCTCGCGGCGGTCCTGGCCCTGTGGCGGTGGCTGGTGCCGCTGCTGCGGTGGCGCGCCACGCTGTACTTCCTCACCAGCCGCCGGCTGCACAAGCGCTCGGGCTTCCTCTCCAAGGCCGGCACCAGCATCCCGCTGAGCCGGGTCAACGACGTGTCGTTCTCGGCCTCGCTGTGGGAGCGGATCTGGCGCTACGGCACGGTGCGGGTGCAGTCCGCCTCGGAGCAGGGCCTGATGGTCTTCAAGCACGTCCCGGAGCCGGAGACGTTGAAGCAGCACATCCACCAGGCCATCGACGGTCTCGTCGAGACCAGGTGATTCACCCCTTTTCGGACGTTTCAGGCTGAATGCCTCCACCGATCCCGGGTACCTCGGCCCCATGACTGGTATGGAGGACACCTACGAGAACCCCGCCCAGGACGGCTTCCACCTGCGGAGCCCCGCGTTCGACGACCGGGCGCCCATCCCGCCCCGGTTCTCGGCCGACGGCGGCAACGTCTCACCCCCGCTGAGCTGGACCAGACCCCCGCCCGGCACCCAGGAACTGGCACTGCTGTGCGAGGACCCGGACGCGCCGGCGGGGACGTACGTGCACTGGCTGGTCACGGACATCGACCCGGGCGCCCGCGGCATCGCCGAGGGCGAACTGCCGGCCGGCGGTCGCGCGCACGCCAACACCATGGGCGACCACGGCTGGGACGGCCCGCGCCCGCCGGTCGGCGACGCGGCGCACCGCTACCGGTTCCGGCTGTACGCGCTGCCGTTCCACATCCCGATCCCGGACCACGCCTCGGCCTCCGAGGTGCACCGGGCGCTGGAGGACGAGCGGCTCGCCGAGTCCACCCTGACCGGCCTCTACCAGCGGTAGGTGGTGACGGACGACATGAGCAAGAAGATGGAGGGCAACGAGGTCCAGCGCCGGCGGGCGGCGCGCGACGCCCAGCGGGCCGGCGACCTGCCCAGCGCCCGCAAGTCGACGACCGGGGCCTCCAAGCAACGCGGCACCCCGCACGCCGACAAGGAGACCCCGCTCCCCCACCGGGGCAAGCAGCGCGAGCTGGCCGAGGAGCGGGCCGAGCAGCGCCGCACCTCCCGGGCGCCGCTGCCGCCGCCGGGCCGCACCTTCGCGGGGCGCGGCCGCCCCGACTACGGACCCGACCACGCCAGGGTCTTCGAGGCCCTGACGGAGGCCGAGCGTCGGCACGGCGGCGAGGGGGTGTACGCGCCGGAGATCGCCCGCACGGCCGACCTCCCGGTGGAACGCACCCGGGGCGTGCTGCACGACCTGGCGGTCACCCACCATCTGGTCACCGAGCTCAAGGGCGCGGACCGCCCCGACCTCGGCACCCGCTACGCGTCGACGTAGCCGCTCTCCCCGGTCAGTCCGCGTAGCGGAACGGCAGCCGCTCGGGGCGCGGGCTCCTGACCGGGGTGCACAGCGCCAACGCGGCGATCCCCAGGAAGCCGACGCCCGCGGCCAGCGCCACCGGCGTGGTGCCGCGGTGCTGCGCGGCCCAGGTGAGCACGGCGGCGCCGATCGGCGCCGCCGAGTAGTGCAGGGTCCAGAACGCCGAGGTCACCCGCCCCAGCAGGTGCTCCGGCGTCACCTCCTGCCGCAGCGACATCGAGCAGGTGCCGGCCATGCTGACCGAGCCGAGGAACAGTGCGACGCACAGGGCGACCCCGACGACCGAGTCGGCCAGGCCCATGCCCGCCACGGCCGCCCCGCCGACCACGACGGTGCTGATCCAGGTCGGCCCGAAGCCGAACCTGCGGCGCACCGCGGCCACCAACAGGGCGCCGGTGACGGTGCCGAGGGCGCCGATCCCGAAGACCGTGCCGACGGCGCCGTCGCCCTGCCCGAGGTCGTGCTTCAGGTGGTAGATCACCAGGTCGTTGAGGCCGAGCTGGAGGAAGCTGAAGAGGGTCAGCAGCACGGTCAGCGCCCGCAGCACCGGGTGCCGGCGCAGGAACGCCACCCCGGCGAACAGGTCACGCCACAGCCCACGTCGTGCGCCGGTGGTCTCCGGGGCGCCGAACCTGACCAGGCTGAGGCAGACCGCCGACACCGCGAAGCTCGCCGCGTCCACGCCGACGGCCGCCGCCGGCCCGAACCGCGCCGCCACCACGCCCGCGCACAGCGGCCCGAGCACCCCGGCCGCGGCGGCCGTCGCGTTGAGCCGGCCGTTGGCCTCCGTCAGCCGCTCGGTGCCGACCAGCCCACGGACGACGGTCACATAGGTGACCATGAAGAGCATGCCGACGGCCTCGCCGAGCGGCAGCACCACGTAGAGCAGCCATACTTCGGGGCCGAACGCCCAGGCCAGCGGGATCAGCGCGTACAGCACCATGCGGGCGAGGTCGCAGCCGATCAGCAGCTTCCTGCGGTCGAACCGGTCGGCCACCACCCCCGCGAAGACCCCGGCCAGCAGCGAGGCGGCGCCGGCCACGGCGGTCAACAGGCCCATCTGCGCGACCGATCCGGTGGCGTGCAGCACCAGCAGCGGCAGCGCGATCAGCGCGAACGAGTCCCCGACGACGGAGAGCGTCTGCGCCGCCCAGAAGATCGAGAAGTTCCGGTCACGCCACAACGGGCGCGGCTTCGCGCTGGCCTCCGACACGGCGGGGAGTCTAGGCCGCGGCCGGCCACGGGCGCCTCCCCTTTTCGGTATGGCGGTCCGTACGGCGGGCCGCTGTCCGGCTGAAGCTGGCCGGATTCGGGAACGCGCCGTGACGCGGCGGTGTTGTGCCCGGCATGACGACACTCGGACTCATCGGCAGTGGAAACATCGGCGGCACCGTGGCGCGGCTCGCGATCGCGGCCGGCCTCGACGTGGTGGTCAGCAACTCGCGCGGGCCCGAGACACTGGTCGGGCTCGTCCAGGAGCTGGGCGACCGGGCGCGGGCCGGGACCACGGAGGAGGCGGCGGAGGACGGGGACATCGTGGTGGTGTCGATCCCGCTGAAGGCGTACCGGGACGTGCCGGTGACGCCGCTGGCCGGGAAGCTGGTGCTGGAGACCCTGAACTACTACCCGCAGCGCGACGGGAACGTCCCCGAGCTCGACTCGGGCGAGACGACGAGTAGCGAGCTGGTGCAGCGGCACCTGGCCGGCGCGCAGGTGGTCAAGGCGTTCAACAACATCTACTGGGGACACCTGTTGAACTACGCCCGGCCGTCCGGCGCCGAGGACCGGAGCGCGCTGCCGATCGCGGGCGACGACGCGGAGGCGAAGGCGCGGGCGACCGAACTCCTCGACCGGCTCGGCTGGGACGCGGTGGACGCCGGCACGCTGGCCGACAGCTGGCGCTTCCAGCCGGGCACGCCCGCCTACGGCGCGCCGTACATGGCCGACCCGAAGGTCGGCTTCGAGGGCCTGGCGACCGACCCGGGCACGACGGCCCCGGCGGCGAAGGTGCGGGCGGCGCTGGCCGCGGCCACGCGTTGACTTCAAGTCGTATTGAGGTTCTAGTGTCGGCCGCATGATTCTTGTGACCGGCGCGACCGGCAACATCGGCCGCCCCCTCGTCCGGCAGCTCCACGCGGCGGGCGTCGGCCCGCTGCGGGCCCTCACCAGGGACCCCGCGCGGGGCGGCCTCCCGGACGGGGTGGCGGTGGTCGGGGGCGACCTCGCGCGGCCCGACTCGTTGAAGTCGGCGCTGGCCGGCGTGCGTTCCCTGTTCCTGCCGTCGGGGCTCGGCGCCGACGCGGAGGTGCTCGCGGCGGCGCGGGACGCGGGCGTCGAACACGTGGTGCTGGTCTCGTCCATCACCGTGGAGACCCACCCGCACCTGCCGCAGGCGGCCGCGAACGCGGCTGTCGAGCGGGCGCTGCGGGAGAGCGGGATGGCGTGGACGGTGCTGCGGCCGACGCAGTTCGCGTCCAACGCGCTGTGGTGGGCCGAGGCGATCCGCGCGGGCGGCGCGGTCCGCCTGCCCTACCCGGAGGTCGGCCTGCCGGCCGTCCACCCCGCCGACATCGCCGCCGTGGCCGGCGCGGCGCTGACCGAGCCCGGCCATCGGGGCCGGACCCACGCCCTGACCGGGCCGGCCCGCGTCACGGCGCGGGAGCAGGTCGAGACGATCGCCGACGTGCTGGGCCGGGAGGCCCGCTGGGAGGCGGTCACCCGCGAGACGGCCCACGCCGAGCTGGCCCCCTTCCTCGGCGCGGGGGTCGCCGACGCGGTGCTGGACCTGATGGGCGGCGACGTCAACGACGCGCTGCTCGCCGTCCACGACACGGTCCCCCGCGTCACCGGCAAGCCGGGCCGCACCTTCCGCCAGTGGGCCGAGGAGAACGCGACGGCGTTCGCGCCCTAGGTGTATTGCCCTGTGAGGTTGGGGACGCGGCTGGCGGGTGGTTGGCCTTTGAGTGCGGTGTGTCCGCGGTGGTGATTGTAGGTGTGGAGCCAGTTGGGGAAGGCGTCGCGTCGTTCTTGCTCTGATCG
>NZ_JAVREM010000036.1:0-63041 GCF_031845425.1 Streptomyces millisiae | reverse complement strand
CCCTTTTCCGCGCTTCGCGCCGGTGTGGCGGGCCTGACCGCGCTGCGCGCGGTACACGGCCCGCCAGGGCCGAGGGCCGCGGCGGCTGCGCCGCCGGGCCGCGCGACGACCCGCCCGGAGGGCGGCCGGCGGCCAATGCCTAGAGCGCCGTCATGACGTGCTTGACGCGCGTGTAGTCCTCGAGCCCGTACGCCGAGAGATCCTTGCCGTAGCCGGACTTCTTGAAGCCGCCGTGCGGCATCTCGCCGACCAGCGGGATGTGCGTGTTGATCCAGACGCAGCCGAACTCCAGCGCCTTGGACATCCGCATGGCGCGCCCGTGGTCCCTGGTCCAGACGGACGACGCCAGGCCGTACTCGACGTCGTTGGCGAAGGTCACCGCCTCCGCGTCGTCGGAGAACTTCTGCACGGTGATCACCGGGCCGAAGACCTCCTCCTGGATGATCTCGTCGTCCTGCCGGCAGCCCGTGATCACCGTCGGCGCGTAGAAGAAGCCCCGCTCGCCCACCTGGTGGCCGCCGGTGACGACCGAGGCGTGCGCCGGCAGGCGCTTGACGTAGCCGGCGACCTTCGCCAGGTGGGCCGGGTTGTTGAGGGGGCCGTAGAAGCAGTCGGGGTCGGCGACGTCGCCCGTCCGCACCTCGGCCGCCGCCTTGACCAGGCCGGCCACGAACTCGTCGTGCACGGACTCGTGCACCAGCACCCGGGTGGCCGCCGTGCAGTCCTGGCCGGCGTTGAAGAAGCCCGCGTCGCGGATGCCCTCGACGGCCGCCGGCAGGTCCGCGTCCTCGAAGACCAGGCAGGGCGCCTTGCCGCCGAGCTCCAGGTGCGCCCGCTTGAGGTCCTTGGCCGCGCTGGCCGCCACCTCCATGCCGGCCCGCACCGAGCCGGTGATGGACACCATCTCCGGAGTGGGGTGCTCGACCATCAGCCGCCCGGTGTCCCGGTCCCCGCACACCACGTTGAACACGCCGGGCGGCAGGATCTCGCCGAGCAGCCCGGCCACGAACACCGCCGAGGCGGGCGTGGTGTCCGACGGCTTGAGCACCACCGTGTTGCCGGCGGCCAGGGCGGGCGCGAACTTCCAGACCGCCATCATCACCGGGTAGTTCCACGGCACCACCTGCGCGCAGACACCCACCGGCTCGCGCCGCACGAAGGACGTCATGCCGGTCATGTACTCGCCCGCCGACTTGCCCTCCAGCATCCGGGCCGCGCCGGCGAAGAAGCGGATCTGCTCGAGCATCGGCGGCAGTTCCTCCTGCCGGGTCAGCTCGAGCGGCTTGCCGGTGTTGCGACACTCGACGGCCAGCAGTTCGTCGGCGTGCTTCTCGAAGGCGTCGGCGATGCGGAGCAGGGCGAGCTGCCGGGTGGCGGGCGTGGTGTCGCGCCACTCGGGGAAGGCCGCCTCGGCGGCGGCCATGGCCGCGTCCACGTCGGCGAGCCCGGAGAGCGGCGCTGTCGTGTACACCTCGCCGGTGGTGGGGTCCACCACCTCGCTGGTCCGCCCGTCGGCGGCGTCCCGGAACTCCCCGTTGATGTAGTTGCGCAAACGGTTCGGATCGGTGGTCACGACACCCTCCTGCTTCCCGGTCCATCAGGCTGCGGCACCTCAGCCTATGCCCAGGAGGCGGTCGAGCGACACCGCCACAGACCAAAGATCCACCACCCCAGGGGCGCCGCTCACGGAAGAATGACGCCCCATACCGCATCACGAGAAAGGATTTCCCGTGGCCGGGCGGGTCCTGTCCACCGTCCGGAGGATTCTTCCGACCGCTCGCCGAGTCGCCGGCCACCGCCCGCCCCGGCTGTGTCAGCGTGCTGGGGTGCCTGTGACGGATTCCCCGACCGCTCGTTCACCCGGTCGGGGGAGTTAAGGCGATACGACCGGAGGTGCCGGAGACGATGGCCCCACCCGACAACGACATTCTCTGGGCGCGCGGACTGCACTACGCGTACGACGGTTCGCCGGCGCTCCTCGGAGCCTCCCTCGGTGTCCGGCAAGGCGAGATCCTCGCCGTCACCGGGCCGCGCGGCTGCGGCAAGTCCACGCTGCTCGGCTGCCTCTCGGGGCAGCTGGCCCCGGACAACGGCGAGGTGTGGTTCAACAGCGTGCCGGTGCACACCCTCTCCCCCGCCAGCCGGGAGCGGCTGCGCCGCGACCGCTTCGGCTGGATCGGCCCGACGCACCAGCTCGTCGACGAGCTCACCGCCTGGGAGAACGCGGCGCTGCCACTGCTGCTGGCCGGCGTCGGCCAGCGCAAGGCCCGCCACACGGCGCTCGAGTGGCTCGACCGGCTCGACGTCGGCGAGTGCGCCCGCAAGCGCCCCTACGCGCTGCTCCAGGCGCAGCGACAGCGGATCGCCCTGGCCCGCGCCCTGGTCCACCAGCCCGACGTGCTGTTCGCGGACGAGCCCACGGCACCGCTCCACCAGGCGGACCGGGCCCAGGTGCTGCGCACCCTGACCACCGCGGGGCGCTCGCACGGCATCACCGTCGTGCTGGCCACCCATGACGCGGAGGTCGCCACGCTCGCCGACCGCACGCTCACCCTCGTGGACGGCCGCGCCTCGGGCGCGCCCGCGGAAGCCGCATGCTCAGTCTCCGTCTAGCCCGGGGCGCCCACCCGGCGGCGCTGTGCCGCCGGCTGCTGGTCGCGTGTGCCGCCGGCGGCGTCGGCTTCCTGCTGCTGAGCGCGCTGGCCTACGCGGTCGCCCACCCGGAGGCCGGCCGGGCGGCGCTGCTGCGGCTCGCCTGGTGCGCGGTGCCGCTCGCCGCCACCGTGCAGCTGGCCATGGCGGTGACCCGTGCCGAGCCGGTGGGCCGGCGCGGCTCAGGACTCGACGTGGCGGGCCTCGGCCCGGGGCGGATGCCGGTGCTCGCGGCGGTCTCCACGGCGCTCGCCGGGCTCCTCGGCAGCTGCGTGAGCCTGCTGTGCTTCCTCCATCTGCGCGGCGACACCTCCGAGGTGCTGCCCTACCACGGCGCCGCGGCCGACGTGCTGCCCGCCGGCCCGTTGCCGCTGGCCGCCGCGGTCACCCTGCTCGCCATCGTCCCGCTGGCGGCGGCCGTCGCCAGCGCGCTCACCCTGCGGCGGACGCCGGCGGGGTCCGAGCGGGCGCCGCAGCCGCTGCCCCCGCCCGACTCGCTGGACCTCGCGGACGCCGCGCGTGCCGAGCCCTCGGTGCCGCTGCCCGCCGGGCTGCCCTGGGGCACGGCGCTGACCACGGCCGGCATCGCGCTCAGCGCCTACGCGGGAGACGACCGGCCGCGGGCCGCGACCGACGGGTGGCTGCCGATCGACGGCACGCTGGGCGGGGTGGCCCCGGGGGTGGTGGGCGGTTGGCTGCTGATCGCGGCCGGCATCGTGCTGGCCGCGCCGGGGCTCGTCCACCTGTGTGGCCTGCTGCTGGCCGCCGGCCGCCCCCGGGTGGTGCGGCTGCTCGCCGGTCGCGGCCTGCAGGAGGAGTCGCGGCGGGTGGGCCGGCCGCTCGGCGCGCTGTGCGCGGCGGTGGCGGCGTCGCTCGCGGCGTTCTCGCTCGACGGTCTCGGCCAGTTCGGCCCGCTGGGGGTGCTGGGCACCGGGATCGTGCTGGTCTGTTCCCTGGCCTCGGTGGCCACCGCGGCCGACGAGGCCAGGGCCGCCCGCCGGCCGGCCACGGCCCTGCTGCGGCGGCTCGGCGCGCCGCGCGGCATGCTGCGCCGGGCCGCGCTGCTGCGGCTCTCGGTGCTGCTGGTGGTCTTCGTGCCGCTGACCTGGCTGGCCGCCCAGCTGATCGCCCTGCCGGCCGGCGGCTAGCGGGGCGGGCCACGACACACGACGGCCCGGTTCCCGCCGGGGAGGCAACGGGACCGGGCCGTCGGGCCGTGTCGCGCGGGCTCGGGGACGCGCGGCTCGGGGGGGCAGGTCAGGGGCGGGCGAGGAACGGCGGGAAGTGCGCCTCGGCGATCGTGCCCCGGTCGACCCGCACCGTGCTGAGCGGAACGCCCACCACCCCGTCCGGCAGGTCGACCCGCGCCAGGTAGAGCCCGGGGTCCAGGTGCGCGAAGCCGAACCAGCCGGTGCCGTCGGCGCGCCCGGTGACCCGCTCGCCGCGGCCGCCGAGCGGGGTGAGGGTGACCTCGGCGCCGTCCAGCGGGGTGCCGTCCCGCAGCGTCAGCTCGCCGGTGACGTGCCCCTCGGTCGGCCGGCTCTTCCACTCCATCTCCGGCACGGCGGCGCGCTCGGCGAACGGCGCGTCCTCGCCGGTGGTCAACGCCTCGGCCAGCCGGCGCCGTTCGGCGGCGGCGCCGGCCGTCGCCGCGTCCAGGCTGGGGCTGGCGTAGGAGTAGCCGCTCCAGCCGGCGGCGGTGTTGCCCGCCGGGGTCTCGGCGAGCGCCTGGCGGACCTGGCTGACGCTGTCCGCCACCGAGTTGAGGTAGAGCGCGGGCCCGTTGACCGCCTGCCGCTCGCCCTGGGCGTCGGCCAGGAACTCGGACCACTCGGCGAACATCCGGGCCTGGTCCGGGTTCCAGTTCCGCTTGTAGTTCATGGTCACGACGGTGTCCATGATCCCCTCGTCGAGCCAGCCGGCCCAGTCCTGGAGCACCTCGGCGTAGGTGCGGGTGGACTCCCAACCGCCCACGGACCGCGGCCCGTAGCCGTAGGTGATGGCGTCCATGGAGAGCCGGGCGGTGGGGTCGACCTCCCAGATGCCGAGGTAGATCCGGCGCACCAGGTTGGTGACCTGGTCGCGCCGCCAGTCGCTCCACTGCTCGTCGGCGGGCGCGGGGACGTCGGTGCGTCCGGTGGCCCGCTGGAAGCGCGCCACCGAGACCGCGTTGTAGCCCCAGTCGCTGTGGGTGGTCTGGGCGCTGCCGTCCGGGTAGCGGATGTAGTCGAGGTTGATGCCGTCCACGTCGTACTCGCGGACGATGCTCTGGATCGCCGAGACGATGTAGGCCACGGCGTCCGGGTGGCCCGGGTCGACGTAGGCGTTGGCGCCGACGAGTTCGGTGCCGTCCGCCTTGCGGTTCAGCCAGCGGTCGGCGCCCTGGGCGGTGGGGCCGTGCTGGTTGAAGACGTGCTCGGGTGAGCGCGGCGGCGTGCCGCTGTTCCACATGGTGTTGACGTTGACCCAGGCGTGGACCTGGAGGCCGGCGGCGTGCGCCTGGGCGATGACCTCGTCCAGCGGGTCGTACGGCGCGGGGTCGACGGCCGCGTCGGTGCGCGGGTAGACGGCCCGGTTGCAGAAGCAGTCGTAGCGGCGGGCGGTCTGCACGATCAGGGCGTTGGCGTTGACGGCGAGCGCGTCGTCGATCAGCGTCGAGACCTGCTCCGGGGTGTAGATGCCGGGGTTGAAGGCGTCCACCCAGTAACTGCGCCACTGCTCGGGCGGCCCGCCGTCCGACTCGGTGGCCGCGGCCGAGCCCACGGTCGGGCCGAGCAGGCCGACGACAGCGAGCAGCACGAGCAGGAACCGTCTCATATGGCGCCCCTCTCAGGGGAGTTGAGAGTCGGTTCGACAATTTACTTCGCCGGACCCCGGGCGTACAGACAGAAACTTTCGCCGTCTCAGCGCGTCTCGGCGCCGGCCGGCAGCACCACGACCTCGGCCGGGTCGAAGGCGAGGCCGACGGTCTCGCCCTCGGCGGGCGCCTCGCGCAGCGCGCAGGCCGCCTCGAGCGCCGGCCCGCGCTCCGGCGCGAGGTGCAGCAGCACATGGTCGCCGCGGAAGGTGCGGGCGCGCACCAGAGCACGGGGCGCGTCCTCGGCCGGGGTGAGCCGGACGCCGGAGGGCCGCAGCAGCAGCCGGTGCCGGCCGTCCGAGGTGCCGGCGGGCACCGGCACCCGGCCCCAGGGGGTGTCGGCCACGCCGTCGCCGACGGTGGCGTCGGCCAGGTTGCGGAAGCCGAGGAAGCGGGCGACGAAGTCGTCGGCGGGCCGGCTCCAGACCTCGACCGGGGTGCCGACCTGGGCGACCCGGCCGTCCCGCATCACCACCACCCGGTCCGCGAGCGCGAACGCCTCGCCCTGGTCGTGCGTGACCGCCAGCACGGTGGTGCCCAACCGGCGGAAGAGCTCCCTGAGTTCGACGACGAGGCGCTCCCTGAGGTGGCGGTCGAGCTGGCCGAGCGGCTCGTCCAGCATCAGCAGCGCGGGCCGGGGCGCGAGCGCGCGGGCGAGCGCGACCCGCTGCTGCTCGCCGCCGGAGAGCTCGTCCACCGACCGCCGTTCGGCGCCCGGCAGTCCGACCAGGTCGAGCAGCTCGGCGACCCGCCGCCCGGCCTCGGGCCGCGGCACCCGCCGCATCCGCAGGCCGAAGCCGACGTTGCCGCCGACGTCGCGCTGCGGGAAGAGCTGGTGGTCCTGGAACATCAGCCCAAGGCCCCTCCGGTGCGCCGGCACCCCGGCCTGGTCGCGGCCGGCCAGCCGGACCGTGCCCGCGGCCACCTCGGCGAGGCCGGCGACGGCGCGCAGCAGCGTGGACTTGCCGCTGCCGCTCGGGCCGAGCACGCAGACCGTCTCGTGCTCGGCGACGTCGAGGGTGACGTCGTGCAGCGCGGTGCGGCCGGGGTAGCGGACGGTCACGCCGGCGAGTTCGAGCAGGGCGGTGCCGGGGGCGACCGTCCGGCCGTCCCGTTCCGCCGCCACGACACGGTCCATCGGGGGCCTCACAGCAGCTCGGCGGAGCGGGCGGGGCGCAGCCGCTCCAGGGCCAGCAGGGTCAGGGTGCACACCAGCATCAGCACGGTGCTCAGGGCCATGGCCTGGCCGTAGTTGAGCTCGCCCGGGCGGCTGAGCAGCCGGGCCACGGCCACCGGCAGGGTCGGCGCGTCGGCGCGGGCGATGAAGACGGTGGCGCCGAACTCGCCGAGCGAGACGGCGAACGCGAAGCCGGCGGCGACCAGCAGCGCCCGCCGCACCAGCGGCAGGTCGACCTCGCGCCAGGCCCGCCACGGCGAGGCCCCGAGCACGGCGGCGGCCTGCCGCAGCCGGTCGTCGACGGCGCGCAGCACCGGCAGCAGCACCCGCACCACGAACGGGGTGCCCACCAGCGCCTGGGCGAGCGGCACGAGCAGCCAGGAGGACCGCAGGTCGAGCGGCGGCTCGTCGAGCGCGATCAGGAAGCCGAAGCCCACGGTGACCGCCGAGGTGCCGAGCGGCAGCATCAGCAGCGCGTCGACGCCGCGCAGCAGCCGGCCCGCGCGCCGGGTGAGCGCCACGGCGGCGAGCCCGCCGACGACCAGGGCGATCGCGGTGGCCAGGGCCGCGTAGCGCAGCGAGGTGCCCACCGCCGCCCAGGGCGCGGCGACGAAGGTGCCGCTCTCGGTGCCCGTCAGCGCCCGGTAGTTGCCGAGTCCGTAGCCGTCCGGGGTGGACAGCGAGCGCTCCACGAGCACCGCGAGCGGCAGCAGGAGCAGCACCGTGATCACCGCCACGACGCCGCCGAGCAGCGCCCACTGGGCCCGGCCGCGCGGCCGGCGCGCCGTGGTGGCCGGGTCGCGCAGCGCCAGCGCGCCCTCGCGGCGGCGCGTCAGTCGGCCGTGCGTGGCGAGCAGCGCGGCGACGGTGGCGAACTGCAGCAGGGTGAGCACGGCGGCCGTGGGCAGGTCGAGCAGTTGGGCGGTCTGCCGGTAGATCTCCACCTCCAGCGTGGCGTAGCGGGGCCCGCCGAGGATCTGGACGACGCCGAAGGAGGTGAAGGTGAACAGGAACACCAGCAGCCCGGCAGCGGCCAGCGAGGGCGCGAGGGCCGGCAGGGTGACGCGCCGCCAGGCGGCGAACCGGCCGGCGCCGAGCACCCGCGCCGCCTCCTCCTGCCGGGGGTCGAGCTGGGCCCAGAGGCCACCCACGGTGCGGACCACGACGGCGTAGTTGAAGAAGACGTGGGCGAGGAGGATGGCCCAGGCGGTGTTGTCGAGCCGCACGCCCCACAGCTCGTCGAGCAGCCCGCCCCGGCCGAGCAGCGCCAGGAAGGCGGCTCCGGTGACCACGGTCGGCAGCACGAAGGGCACCGCGACCACGGCGTGCAGCAGCCGCCTGCCGGGGAAGTCCAGGCGGGCGAAGACGTAGGCGCCGGGGAGCGCGAGCGCCAGGGTGAGGGCGGTGGAGGCCGCCGCCTGCCAGCAGGTGAACCACAGCACCCCGGCCAGGTCGGGGTCGGTGAGCACCTCGCCGACCACCCCGATCCGCCAGGCGCCCTCCGGGCGCAGCCCGCGCTCCACGATGGCCGCCACCGGGTAGGCGAAGAACAGCGCGAAGAAGGCCAGCGGGGGCGCGAGGAGCGCGAGCCGGACGGCGAGGGTGCGGGTCACCCGGGGAACCTCGTCCTCGGCGGACTCGGCGGACTCGGCGGACTCGGCGGACTCGGCGGACTCATCGGACGACCAGCGAGGTCCACTCGTCGACCCAGTCCTCGCGGTGCTCGGCGATGGCGGTGGGCTCCACCGACCAGGGCTCCGCCACGGTCGCGCCGTAGCGGGTGAAGACCTCGGGCAGCTCGGTGCCCTCGCGGACCGGGTTGACGAACATCGACATCGGCAGTTCGCGTTGGAAGGCGTCGCTCAGCAGGAAGTCGAGCAGCGCCCGGCCGCCCTCCGGGTTGGCGGCGCCGTCGAGCAGCCCGGCGAACTCGATCTGCCGGAAGCAGGTGCCGGTGGCCACGCCGGTGGGCGCCTCGTCCGGCAGTTCCTCGCCGCCGCCGAAGGCGACCTCGGCCGGCGGGCTGCTGGCGTAGGAGACGACGAGCGGCCGGTCGCCCGAGGAGCCGCCGGCGCCGGAGAAGCGCTCGTAGTACGCCTGCTCCCAGCCGTCGACCACCTCGACGCCGTTCTCCGCGAGCCGCTGCCAGTACTCCTGCCAGCCGTCCTCGCCGTAGGCGTCGACGGTGGCCAGCAGGAAGCCGAGCCCGGGCGAGGAGGTGGCGGCGTTCTCCACGACCAGCAGATCTCGGTAGGCGGGGTCGGTGAGGTCGTCCAGCGTCTCCGGCGGGGTGAGGTCGTGCTCGGCGAAGTAGCCGCGGTCGTAGTTGACGCAGACGTCGCCGGTGTCGACCGGGGTGACCCGGTGCTCGCCGGCGTCCAGCTGGAACTCCTCGGGCACCTCGGCGAGCCCCGCGGCCTCGTGGGGGACGAACACGCCCGCGTCCAGGGCGCGGGAGAGCAGCGTGTTGTCGACGCCGAAGAGCACGTCGCCCTGCGGGTTGCCCCGGGAGAGCACGGCCTGGTTGACGACGACGCCCGCATCGCCGCCGCGCAGCACCTCCACCTGGTAACCCGTCTCCGCGGTGAAGGCGTCCAGCACCTCCTGCGGCACCTCGAAGGAGTCATGGGTGACCAGGGTGACCTCGTCGCCGCCCGCGCCCTCGGAGTCGCCCGGACCGGCCGCGTCCTCCGAGCCGCCGCAGGCGGTGAGCAGGGTGAGCCCGAGGGCGGTGGCGAGTGTGGCGGCGCGCCGCATGGCGCGCCCCGGGTGGCTGGGGTGCATGTGCCGCCCTTTCCGGGCCTTCCTGGCCGACTGGAGACAGGCGGGCGCGCACGCACGAGAGGCCTTCCGAACTTCCTACCCAGCATGACCTGGGCGAGGTTCGAGGGTCTGCGGCCGGTGCCGCACTCTCAGCGCTGCGAGCGCTCCCCTGTCGGAATGTGTGATTGTCGGCCGCCCACGATAGCAGCCGCCGGGAGCGGCTACCGCTCGGCCGCCGCCAGCTGACCGCAGGCCCCGTCGATCTCCTGACCCCTGGTGTCCCGCACGGTGACCGGCACCCCGTGGGTCTCCAGCGCCGCCACGAAGGCCCGCTCGTCCTCGGGCCTGGAGGCCGTCCACTTGGAGCCGGGGGTCGGGTTGAGCGGGATCAGGTTGACGTGCGCGCCACGGCCCTTGAGCAGCCGGCCGAGCAGGTCGGCCCGCCACGCCTGGTCGTTGATGTCCCGGATGAGCGCGTACTCGATGGAGACGCGCCGCCCGGAGCGCTCCGCGTACTCCCAGGCCGCGTCCAGCACCTCGCGGACCTTCCAGCGGGTGTTGACCGGCACCAGGGTGTCCCGCAGCTCGTCGTCCGGCGCGTGCAGCGAGACCGCGAGCCGGCAGGACAGGCCCTCCTCGGCGAACCTGCGCATGGCGGGCACCAGGCCGACGGTGGAGACGGTGATGCCGCGCTGCGAGAGCCCGACGCCGTCGGGACCCGGGTCGGTGAGCCGGCGGATGGCGCCGACCACCCGGCGGTAGTTGGCCAGCGGCTCGCCCATGCCCATGAACACGATGTTGGACAGCCGCGCCGGGCCGCCCGGCACCTCGCCGTCGCGCAGCGCCCGCATGCCGTCCACGATCTGGTGCACGATCTCGGCGGTGGACAGGTTGCGGTCGAGGCCGGCCTGTCCGGTGGCGCAGAACGGGCAGTTCATCCCGCAGCCGGCCTGTGAGGAGACGCACATGGTGACCCGGTCCGGGTAGCGCATCAGCACCGACTCGACCAGGGTGCCGTCGTGCAGCCGCCACAGCGACTTGCGGGTGGCTCCGTCGTCGCAGCTGACGTGCCGCACCACGGTCATCAGCCGGGGCAGCAGCTCCTGGGCGAGCCGCTCCCGGGCGCCGGCCGGGATGTCCGTCCACTCGGCGGGGTCGTCCGCGAACCGGCCGAAGTAGTGGCGGGACAACTGCTTGGCGCGGAACGGCTTCTCGCCGAGCGCGACGACCGCCTCACGCCGCTCGTCGGGGCTGAGGTCGGCGAGGTGCCGCGGGGGCTTGGCGGCCCCGCGCGGCGCGACGAAGGTGAGCTCTCCTGGTACAGGCATGGTCAGGCCAGTGTCGCAGACGCCGGCGACATCCCACGCCGCCGCCCGCCCCGCCGGCCGCCGCCGGGCCGGACTCAGCCGGCGCCGACGAAGGCGAGCAGCACCAGCCAGACCACCGGGGCGGTGGGCAGCAGCGAGTCGAGCCGGTCCATGATCCCGCCGTGCCCCGGCAGCAGCCGGCCCATGTCCTTGATGCCCAGGTCCCGCTTGATCATCGACTCGCCCAGGTCGCCGAGGGTGGCGCTGACAGCCACCCCGAGCCCGAGCACGAGCCCCTGCCACCAGGCACCGTCGTCGATCAGGAACTCGGCGCACACCGCGCCCGCGGCCATCGCGAAGAGCACGGCCCCGACCAGGCCCTCCCGGGTCTTGCCCGGGCTGATCCTGGGGGCGAGCTTGGCGCGGCCGAACCGGTAGCCCACGGCGTAGGCGCCGGTGTCGCTGACCACGGTGAGGATCAGGAACGTCAGCACGCGCTGGACGCCGTCGTCGGCGGCCAGCATCAGCGCCACGAAGCTGGCCAGGAACGGCACGTAGAACGCGGCGAAGACCGCGGCCGTCACATCCCGCAGGTAGTCCTCGGGCGGGCCCGACATCCGCCACAGCAGCGCGGCGAGGACGGTGAGCGCCATGGCCAGCCAGACGCCGTCGGCGCCCCGCAGGTAGCCGAGCACGACCGTGGCGGCGCCGCCCACCGCGAGCGGCGGCAGCGGCAGCCGGATGAGCTTGCGCTCGGCGAGCCGCGAGGAGAGCTCCCAGAGCCCGACCACGACCGCCAGCGCTATCACGACCAGGAAGGCGGGCTTGTAGGTGAAGAGCGAGACCAGGACGACCGCGCCGAGGCTGAGCCCGACGCCCACGGCGGCGCCCAGGTCGCGCCCACCGCGCTTCGTGGGCGGGCGGGCGCCGGAACTCGCGCCGGGGCCACCGCCCACGCCGGGGGGCGACGCCGCGTCGCCGTCGCGCCCGGCCTGGCCCGCGTAGCCGGCGGCCTGGGGCTGTGGCCCCCAGGACGGTCGCCCCCAGGATGATTCAGTCACGTCCGGTCAGACCTCGAGCAGTTCCGCTTCCTTGTGCTTGAGCAACTCGTCCACCTGGGCCACGTACTTGGCGGTGGTGTCGTCCAGCTCCTTCTCGCCACGCCGGCCCTCGTCCTCGCCGACCTCGCCGTCCTTGACGGCCTTGTCGATGGCCTCCTTGGCCTTCCGGCGGACGCCGCGGATCGAGATCTTGGCGTCCTCGCCCTTGGTCTTGGCGACCTTGATGTACTCGCGGCGGCGCTCCTCGGTGAGTTCGGGGAACACCACGCGGATGATGTGGCCGTCGTTGGTCGGGTTGACGCCCAGGTCCGAGTCCCTGATGGCCTGTTCGATGTTGCGCAGCGCGCTCTTGTCGAACGGGGTCACCACGGCCATCCGCGCCTCGGGAACGGAGAACGAGGCGAGTTGGTTGATCGGGGTCTTGGTGCCGTAGTAGTCGGCCAGAATCTTGTTGAACATCGCCGGGTGCGCACGGCCGGTGCGAATCGCGGCCAGATCCTCCTTGGCGACCACGACGGCCTTCTCCATCTTCTCCTCGGCCTCGAGGAGGGCTTCTTCGATCACCACGTGCTCCTGGTTCGATGTGTTCGATGTGGGTGTCTGTCAGGCCCGCCGGCCCTGGCTGTTGACGAGTGTGCCGATCTTCTCACCCTTTACGGCACGGGCGATATTGCCCTCCGCGAGTAGTTCGAAGACCAGGATGGGCAGTTTGTTGTCCCGGCACAGGGTGATCGCCGTGGAATCCGCCACCCTGAGGTCGCGGGTGATCACCTCGCCATAATCGAGCGCGTCGAACTTCACGGCGTCCGGGTTCTTCGCCGGATCCGAGTCGTAGACCCCGTCCACCCCGTTCTTGCCCATCAGCAGCGCCTCGGCGTGGATCTCCAGGGCGCGCTGGGCCGCCGTGGTGTCCGTCGAGAAGTAGGGCATGCCCATGCCCGCGCCGAAGATGACCACGCGGCCCTTCTCCAGGTGCCGCACGGCACGCAGCGGGATGTAGGGCTCGGCGACCTGGCCCATGGTGATGGCCGTCTGCACCCGGGAGTCGATGCCCTCCTTCTCCAGGAAGTCCTGGAGCGCGAGGCAGTTCATGACCGTGCCGAGCATGCCCATGTAGTCGGAACGGGCCCGGTCCATGCCGCGCTGCTGCAACTCGGCGCCCCGGAAGAAGTTGCCGCCGCCGATGACGACGGCGATCTGCGCGCCGTCACGGACCACGGCGGCGATCTCCCGGGCCATCTTGTGCACGACGTCTGGGTCGACCCCGAGCCCTCCGCCGCCCGCGAACGCCTCTCCCGACAGCTTGAGCAGGAAACGGCGAGGTTTGTCGTCCTGGTTCATGGAACTCTCCTCGTGCACACACCAAGGAGGCCACTGCCAGCGGATGCGCGCGATCCCCTGTTCGGCAATGGCCTCCTCGTCACCACTTCGGTCGTGCCGGCCGCTTCTGCCGCGGCCGGACGGCCTTCCGCCCGACAATAGCCGGGGCACGTCCGTTCCGTCGCCGACGGCGCGACGTCACGGGCGGCGCGTCAGCGCGTCAGGCGCCGACGCGGAACCGGGCGAAGGCGGTCAGCGTGGCGCCGGCCTCGGTCAGCACCTTCTGCACCGTCTTCTTGTTGTCCTTGGCGAACGCCTGGTCGAGCAGCGCGTTCTCCTTGAAGAAGCCGTTGACCCGGCCCTCGACGATCTTCGGCAGGGCGCCCTCGGGCTTGCCCTCCTCGCGGGCGGTCGCCTCGGCGATGCGACGCTCGTTCTCGACGACGTCGGCCGGCACGTCCTCGCGGCTGAGGAAGCGGGGGGCGAAGGCGGCGATGTGCTGGGCGACGTCCTTGGCGGTCTGGGCGTCCTCCTTCTCCAGCTGGACCAGCACGCCCACCTGCGGCGGCAGGTCGGGGCTGGTGCGGTGCAGGTAGGAGGCGACGTAGCCGCCCTCGTAGCGGGCGTAGCGGTCCAGGACGATCTTCTCGCCCAGGTTCGCGTTGGCCTCGTCCACGTAGGCCTGGACCGACTTGCCGGGCTCGATCTCGGAGCCGAGCAGGGTGGCCAGGTCGGCCGGGGCGGAGTCGAAGACGTGCTGGGCGATCGCCGCGGCGACGGCCTGGAACTTCTCGCCCTTGGCGACGAAGTCCGTCTCGCACTTGAGCTCGACCAGCACGCCGGACGCGTTGTCCTCGGCGATCAGCGCGACGACCGCGCCGTTCTCCGCGGTGCGGCTCTCGCGCTTGGCCACGCCCTTCTGGCCCTTGACGCGCAGGATCTCGACGGCCTTCTCGACGTCGCCCTCGGCCTCGTCGAGCGCCTTCTTGCAGTCCATCATGCCGGCGCCGCTGAGCTCGCGGAGCTTCTTGACGTCGGCGGCGGTGAAGTTCGCCATCGTTACTGATTCTCTTCCGGAAGTCGTTCGGATCGCTTGGCTCGCCCCACTGGGCGCCGTACGCAGGGGACGGCGGACGGGGTGCTCACCCCGCCCGCCGTGCGCCCCGGTCGTGCCGTGGTGCGGTGCGCCTCAGCCCTGCTCGGCGGTGGCTTCGGTCGACTCGGCGGGCGCGGCCGCCTGCTCCTCGGCGGGCTTCTCCTCGGCCGACTTCTCCTCGGCCGGCTTCTCCTCGGAACGCTCGAGCAGCTCGCGCTCCCACTCGGGCAGCGGCTCGGCGGCGGGCTTCTCGCCCTCCTTGGCCTGCGCGGCGCCCGAGCGGGCGATCAGGCCCTCGGCGACGGCGTCGGCGATCACGCGGGTGAGCAGCGTGACCGAGCGGATCGCGTCGTCGTTGCCCGGGATCTTGTAGTCGACCTCGTCGGGGTCGCAGTTGGTGTCGAGGATCGCGACGACCGGGATGTTCAGCTTGCGGGCCTCGCCGACGGCGATGTGCTCCTTCTTGGTGTCCACGATCCAGACGGCGCTGGGCACCTTCTGCATGTCGCGGATACCGCCGAGGGTCTTCTCCAGCTTCGCCTTCTCGCGGGAGAGGACCAGCAGCTCCTTCTTGGTGAGGCCGGAGGCCGCCACGTCCTCGAAGTCGATCTGCTCGAGCTCCTTGAGCCGCTGCAGCCGCTTGTGGACGGTGGAGAAGTTGGTGAGCATGCCGCCGAGCCAACGCTGGTTGACGTAGGGCATGCCGACGCGGGCGGCCTGCTCCGCGATCGCCTGCTGGGCCTGCTTCTTGGTGCCCACGAACATGACGGTGCCGCCGTGCGCGACGGTCTCCTTGACGAACTCGTAGGCGCGGTCGATGTACGACAGCGACTGGAGCAGGTCGATGATGTAGATGCCGTTGCGCTCGGTGAAGATGAAGCGCTTCATCTTCGGGTTCCAGCGGCGGGTCTGGTGCCCGAAGTGGACGCCGCTCTCCAGCAGCTCCCGCATCGTGACGACGGCCATGGCCGTTCTCCTTGGTTGATGCTCGGTTGTCCGCGCCGCCCGGCTGGCCGGCGCTCCTGACGCCCCGGCGCGCTGTGCCATGGGAGCCGCCGTATGACGCCCGGGGACGCCGACCGCTCCATGGACCGAGGTGCGCGGCCACCGAAGCACCGCGGCTGGGCCGCTGCGCCGAAGTGGCGGGGCATGCGAGGTCGGTCCGGGACCCCCGGACCGCCACGAGCAGTGTACGGGACGGGCGGGGCGCCGGACGACCGAGCACGGAAGCGTGCGGAAGGGCACGACGCGCCGCGAGCACCCCTCGGACGAGTGACACGTACGAGTGACGAGGTTATCCACAGTCACCGACTTGTCCACCAAGATCCACTTCCGCCTCGCGCTCCCCTCACAGTCGGTGCCGGAGGTGATGCGAAGTGAATCATCGAGGAGCGTTGGGGCGCTTCGGGGAGGACGTGGCCGTGCGGCGGCTGCGGGACTCCGGGTTGACGGTGCTGGAGCGCAACTGGCGCTGCCGGGCCGGGGAGATCGACATCGTGGCCGAGGAGCCGGCCGGCGGCGGCACGTTGGTGATGTGCGAGGTCAAGACCCGCCGGATCGGCCGGCTGGCGCCGTTCGAGCATCCGATGGCCGCGGTGACGCCGCGCCGGGCCGACCGCCTGCGCACGCTCGCCGAGTGGTGGCTGAGCGAGCGGTGGCTGGCCAGGTTCGACGCCCCGCCGCCGGGCGGGGTGCGGATCGACCTGATCGGGGTCCTGCTCCCGCGGCGCGGCGCGCCGCTGGTGCAGCACGCGCGGGGGGTGGCGTGATGGCGTTCGCCCGCACCTGCGCGGTGGCCCTGGTGGGGGTGGAGGGCGTGGTGGTCGAGGTGCAGGCCGACCTGGAGCCCGGCGTCGCGGCGTTCTCCCTGGTCGGCCTCGCCGACAAGTCGCTCAGCGAGAGCCGGGACCGGGTCCGGGCCGCGGTGATCAACTCGGGTGCCGAGTGGCCGCAGAAGAAGCTGACCGTGGGGCTCAGCCCGGCCGCGGTGCCCAAGTGCGGCAGCGGATTCGACCTGGCGGTCGCCTGCGCGGTGCTCGCGGCGGCCGAGCGGATCGACCCGCGGGCGATCGCGGACCTGATGATGATCGGCGAGCTGGCGCTCGACGGGCGGGTGCGGCCGGTGCGCGGGGTGCTGCCCGCGGTGCTGACCGCGGCGGACGCCGGCTACCGGCAGGTGGTGGTCCCCGAGCAGGCGGCGGCCGAGGCGGCCCTGGTGCCCGACGTCTCGGTGCTCGGCGTGCGCAGCCTGCGCCAGCTGATCGCGCTCCTCGCCGACGAGCCGGTGCCGGACGAGCCGAGCACCGGCGACCCCGGGCCCGGCGGGTCCCGCGTCGCGCTCGGCCCCGGCTGGGGCTTCCCGCAGCCGGCCGGCCTCTACTGCGCCGCGGGCGTCGGGCAGGCCGTGCCCGACCTGTCCGACGTCTCGGGGCAGCGGCTGGCCCGCCGGGCGCTGGAGGTCGCGGCCGCCGGGCGGCACCACCTGCTGTTCAAGGGGCCGCCGGGGGCCGGCAAGACGATGCTGGCGGAGCGGCTGCCCGGGCTGCTGCCCCCGCTGACGCACCAGGAGTCGCTGGAGGTCACCGCGGTGCACTCGGTGTGCGGTTCGCTGCCGGCCGGCCGCCCGCTGATCGACCGGCCGCCGTACTGCGCGCCGCACCACTCGGCCTCCATGGCGTCCCTGGTCGGCGGCGGCACCGGGGTGCCGCGCCCCGGGGCGATGTCGCTCGCCCACCACGGGGTGCTCTTCATCGACGAGGCCGCCGAGATGAACAGCCAGGTGCTCGACGCCCTGCGCCAGCCGCTGGAGTCGGGCCACGTGGTGGTGGCCAGGGCGGCCGGGGCGATGCGGATGCCGGCCCGGGTGCTCCTGGTGCTCGCCGCCAACCCGTGCCCGTGCGGCCGGCACGGTGCGCCGGGCGGCGAGTGCGAGTGCCTGCCGGCCACCGTCCGGCGGTACCGGGCGCGGCTCTCGGGGCCGCTGCTCGACCGGATCGATCTCCGGGTCATGGTGGAGCCGGTGAGCCGGGCCGAGCTGGTCGCCTCGGGGGGCGGCGGCGAGTCCACGGCCGTGGTGGCGGAGCGGGTGCTGGCGGCCAGGGAGCGGGCCGCCGCCCGGTACGGCGCGGCGCCCTGGTCGGCCAACGGGGAGGTGCCGGGGCACGAGCTCAGGTCCCGCTGGGCGCCGCTCCCCGGCGCGCTGGCCCGCGCCGAGCAGGACATGGACCGTGGGCTGCTGACCGCCAGGGGCCTGGACCGGGTGCTCCGCGTCGCCTGGACGGTGGCCGACCTGGTCGGCCACGACCGGCCCACCGCCGAGGACGTGGACGCGGCCCTGGAGCTGCGCACCGGCGTGCGGCGCGGTGCGGGCGTCGCGGGGAGCCTCCCATGAGGGGCGCGCTGGCGGCGGCCGGGCCGCCGGCGGGCCGGGCCTCCGGCTCGGTCAGCGGGGAGTGCCGGTTGGCGCGGGCCGCGGTGACCAGGCTCGCGGAGCCGGGGGACGAGCTGATGGGCCGCTGGCTCGCGGAGCTCGGCCCCGAGGAGGTCTGGCGCGCGGTGCGCGCGGACGACCGGCTGCCCGGCGCGAGCCGGGACCGCTGGGCGGGGCTGCGGCTGCGCGCCAGGCGGGCGGACCCGAGCCGGGACCTGGCGGCGATCGCGGCGGCCGGCGGCCGGTTCCTGTGCCCGGGGGACCGGGAGTGGCCGAGCCAGCTGGACGACCTGGGTCCGGCGCGACCGGTCGGTCTCTGGGTGCGCGGCCCCTGCTCGCTGCGGTTCGTGGCGCTGCGCTCGGTGGCCGTGGTGGGCTCCCGGGCGTGCACGGACTACGGGGCGCACGTGGCGGCCGAGTTCGCCGGGGCGCTGGCCGAGCGTGGCTGGGCGGTGGTCTCCGGTGCGGCGTACGGGGTGGACGGCGCGGCGCACCGGGGCGCACTCGCGGTGGGCGGCCCGACCGTGGCGGTCCTGGCCTGCGGGGTCGACGTGGGCTATCCGGCGGCGCACCGGGAGCTGCTCGACCGGATCGCGGGCGGCGGCCTGCTGGTGGCCGAGTTGCCTCCCGGGGAGCATCCCACCCGGGCCAGGTTCGTCCAGCGGAACCGGGTGATCGCGGCGTTGACCAGGGGCACCGTCGTGGTGGAGGCGGCGCGGCGGAGCGGTTCGCTGGTGACGGCCAGACACGCGAGCCGGCTCGGTCGGCATCTGATGGCCGTGCCCGGTCCGGTGACGTCGAGCCTGTCGGTGGGCGCGCACCGGCTGATCAGGGAGGCGGCCGTGCTGGTGTCCGATGTCGCGGAGATCATCGAACTGGTGGGGGACATGGGCGAGTTGCCGCCCGAGGAGGCGAGCCCCGCCGTGCCGAGGGAGTTGTTGGCGCCGGAGGCGGGACAGGTGTTGGAGGCGTTGCCCGCGTGGGGGGCGCTGGGCGTGGAGGAGATCGCGCGCCGGGCGTGCACGGGCGAGGCGGCGGCGCTCGCCCGGCTGCGGGAGCTGAGCTGCCTGGGCTTCGTCGAACGGGTGGGCGAGCGCTGGCAGTTGCCCTGCCCCGCCGGCCGACACGCGGGCGGGGGTGATCAGGCGGGAAGTGCCGGGGTGTAACACCACGGTGCGGGCAGCGGAACGTATCTGCGCATAGCCGAGCACCGCCCACATGCGCAATGCGACCCGACAGTCACGCTACGCTCACAGGGTTCTGTCGACAGAACCGCTTCCCCGCACGCACACCTCCCGCAGGTCATCCCGCAGAACGGCTCAAGACGACGCATGCCACAGCACTCCTCCGGGCCCCGGAACGCGGCTCCGGCTGCCCCGGCCGTGACGGAGGGCGCCACCGTTCCCGCCGCGCCGACCGCCCTCGACGAGCTGTGGCGTTCGTACAAGGCCAGCGGTGACGAACGGCTGCGCGAGCAGCTGATCCTGCACTATTCGCCGCTCGTCAAGTACGTGGCGGGCCGGGTGAGCGTGGGCCTGCCGGCCAACGTGGAGCAGGCCGACTTCGTGTCCTCCGGGGTGTTCGGCCTGATCGACGCGATCGAGAAGTTCGACCCGGGGCGCTCCATCAAGTTCGAGACCTACGCGATCACCCGCATCCGCGGCGCCATGATCGACGAGCTCAGGGCGCTGGACTGGATCCCCCGCTCGGTGCGGCAGAAGGCCAGGGCTATCGAGCGGGCCTACGCGACCCTGGAGGCGTCGCTGCGCCGCACCCCCTCGGAGTCCGAGGTCGCCGAGGAGATGGAGATCTCCCTGGAGGAACTGCACGCCGTGTTCAGTCAGTTGTCGCTGGCCAACGTGGTGGCCCTGGAGGAGCTGCTGCACGCGGGCGGCGAGGGCGGCGACCGGCTCAGCCTGATGGACACGCTGGAGGACACCGCGGCCGACAACCCCGTGGAGGTGGCCGAGGACCGGGAACTGCGCCGGCTGCTGGCCCGCGCGGTGAACACGCTCCCCGACCGCGAGAAGACCGTGGTGACGCTCTACTACTACGAGGGCCTGACGCTGGCCGAGATCGGCGAGGTGCTGGGGGTCACCGAGAGCCGGGTCAGCCAGATCCACACCAAGTCCGTGCTCCAACTCCGCGCCAAGCTGGCGGACGTGAACGGCTAGGTCCTGTCCGGGCGATCCGGCCACCGGTGAGCCGCCGACGCTCTACAGTGAGGGCGTGCCCAGGATCCGAGCGGCCACGGTGGCCGAGCACCGGAGAATCCAGCGCGACGCCCTGCTCGACGCCGCCAGGTCACTGCTGTCCGAGGGCGGCGTCAGGTCGCTGACCTTTCCGGCGCTCGCCGAGCGCACCGGGCTGGCCCGCTCCTCGGTCTACGAGTACTTCCGCTCCACCGCCGCGCTGGTCGAGGCGCTGTGCGAGGTCGACCTCCCGCTGTGGGCGGCCGAGGTGGAGGCGGCGATGGCGGCGGCCGACACGCCGGCCGCCAGGATCGAGGCCTATGTCAGGCACCAGTTGACGCTGGCCGCGGACGGCCGGCACCGGGCCGTGATGGCCGTCGCGGCCGGCGAGCTGGAAGCCGCGGCCAGGGCCGGCACCCGCCCCGACGCCGCCTGGGAGCGGATCCGGGCGGCGCACGGCGGCGTCGCCGAGCTCGTGGTCGGCGTGCTCGCCGAGCTCGGGCACGAGGACCCGCGGCTGGCCGCCAGGCTGCTACAGGGCGTGATCGACGCGGCGGTCCGCTGCGGTCCGGGCCAGGGCGTCGCCGAGACCGCGGTGCGGATGGCCCTGCGCGCCGCCGGCGCGGACCGGGGCCTGGTCCCCCGGGAGCGGGACGCCTCCGACGGGCAGGAGCCTGACGGGACCGGCGCCTAGCAGCCGAGCGGGCAGCAGCGAGAGCGGATCGAGGTACGTCTCATCGCGCAGCAGCCCCCAGTGCAGGCAGGCCGTCGGGCAGTGGAAGGGCCCCTCGGCGAGCGACCCGACCACCTCGCCCGCCGCCACCCGGTCCCCCACCGCCACCGAGGCCAGTACCGGCTCGTGCGTGATCCGCAGCGGCGGCTCGCCCCCGCCGTCCAGCTCGATGGTGAGCACCCCACGGCCGGCCACCGGCCCGGCGAACGTCACCCGCCCGGGCGCCGCCGCCCGGACCTCGGCCCCCGGCGCGGTGGCCAGGTCGACGCCGCGGTGCCCCGCGGCCCACGGCGCGGGCGGTGGATCCCAGAGCCTGGCCACCACCGGCCTGGGCCCGCCGGCGGGCCCAGGCACCGGCCAGGAGCCGGCGGTCCCGTCGGCTGCCGGCGCGCCGGCAGCGGGCCAGGCGAGCAGAAACACGGAGAGCAACGGATTCAGCACTGTCAGGAGAGCCATGCGGCCAGGCTGCCGCCTCCGGCCCCCGGGCGGGGAGACGGGCCCTCAAGCTGTGGACGACCGGCGATCTGTGGATAGCGCCGGCACCCGTACGGGTGACTTCGGAGCGTCAGGAGCCGCGCGCGCCGCCGAAGCCCGAGTCCTCGGGGAGGTCGAGCTCGCTGCGGTTCAGCTCCTCGATATTCACGTCCTTGAACGTCAGCACGCGCACCTGCTTGACGAAACGGGCCGGCCTGTACATGTCCCACACCCAGGCGTCGGCCATGGAGACCTCGAAGAACACCTCGCCCTGGACCGAGTGCACCTGCATCTCGTAGTCGTTGGTGAGATAGAAACGCCGCTCGGTCTCGATCACATACGTGAATAGCCCGACCACGTCCCGGTACTCCCGGTAGAGCTTGAGCTCCATCTCGGTCTCGTACTTTTCGAGGTCCTCGGCACTCATGGCGTGATCCCCTTCAGCCGTGCGTTCCCTCATTGTGCGCCACCGGAGGCGTCGGCACGCCACGGCGGTCCGACCGAGCACGAGTGAGCCGGCCCACGACGGGCCCGAGGAGCGCTCCGCAGACGATCAGCAGGCCCCCCGCCACGGTCGCGTACGCCAGCGGCCGCAGCGGCCCCGCGCCCGACACCCCGCCCGGCAGCTCCGCGAAGCCCGAGGCCACGGGAAACACGCCGAGACGGTCGAACGGCCAGACGGTGGCCTCCACCCGCCCCGACACCGCCGTCAGCGGCACCGTGCCGGGGTCGGACTCCGTCATGAGGTTCCGGGAGTCGAGCGAATCGACCCGGTCGTCGCCGAGCAGGAAGATCTCGCCGTCGGGGACGGTGGCCTCGAAGCCGACGCCCGCGGCGCCCTGCGCCTCCTCGACGTACGGCTCGGCGATCGGCTCGCCGTTCACCGTGAGCCGCCCGCCCTCGTCGCAGCAGGCCACGGTGTCGCCACCGACGCCGACCACCCGCTTGATCATCGGGCTGTCTCCCCAGAGAGCGTCGCGGAAGACCACCACGTCCCCACGCCGCACCTCGGAGCCGTCTATGCGCTGCGCCAACACCCGGTCGCCGGCCATGACGGCCGGCGACATCGAGTTGGTCGGCACCGTGTAGGGCTGGTACAGGAAGGCCGCGAGCACGAAGCCGCCGAGGAAGAGCACGCAGCCGACCCCCACGGCCACCGCGGACAACCTCCGACCAAGTCGCCCGCCATGCCCCGGCGCTCCGCTCATCCGCCCCGCCCCTCCCGATCAGTGGTCAGGAGGTGACCCTATCCAGCACCGCACCCGGCGGTCAGCCCTTTTGCGCCACGCCGCCCTCCACGCCACCGACGGCCGCCGCCCCGGTCGGGGCGGCCGCCTCGCGGGCCAGCAGCCGGCGGCGCCGCCACAGCACCAGCGGCACCGCGGTCGCCAGGCCGATCGCCCCCGGGCCGACGAAGCCGGCCGCACTCCCCACCGAATCGAACGCGGACGGCACCGGCAGAGTGGACCACCGGTTCACCGGCCACGCGATCACGATGGCACGCCCGACCACGTCGTCCTCGGAGACGGTGCCCCGCCCCTCCAGGTTCTGGTGGTACCGCGAGTCGAGCGAGTCCTGCCGGTGGTCACCCATGACCCACAGCCGCCCCTCGGGCACCGTGATCGGCCCGAAGGGGCGGTCGCCACACGGTGTGTTGCCCGGGAACAGGTAGGAACTCTCGTCCAGCGGCTCGCCGTTGACCATGACCTGGCCACCGTCCTGACACTCCACGGTGTCCCCGCCGACCGCGATGACCCGCTTGATCAGGTCCTGGTCCTCGGCGGACGGCATCAGCCCGATCCAGCTCAGCGCGTCCTGAACGGCCGCGCCGAAGCCGCCGTTCGACGGGGTGTCACCGAGCCAGCCGTCGGGATCGTGGAAGACGATCACCTCACCGCGCTCCGGCTCCGCGCCGAACCACGGCGTGAGCTTGTCCACCAGCACGCGGTCGCCGCGCTGCAGCGTGTCCTGCATCGAGTTGGACGGGATCGAGAACGCCTGCACCAGGAAGGTCTTGATCAGCAGCGCCAGAACGATGGCGATGCCGATCAAGATCGGCAGCTCCTTCCAGAACGACCGCTGCTTGGCGCCCTGGCCGGGCGCCGCCTCCGAGCCGTCCTCGCCGCCGTCACCCTTCCGGGCCTCTTCGCCAGGGTCGCTCGCAGGCGCATCCGCGCCATCCGCGCCCGAGTCGCCTTCGGCCCCGTCCTTCGGAGGCGGGGGCGCTGAGCCGGATGCCTCGCCGCCCGGGGCCTCCGGACGCTCCTCCGGGTCCTCCGCGCCGGACCGCGCACCCACCGCAATTTCCCCCACTTCCGCTCCTCACACTCCGCTCCGGTCCGTGCGGGTTCCGCAACAGACCCACCACTCCCATAACGAGCGGAAGTTCCGCAGGGCTCGGGAGTCGCGCGATTTCACCGTCATTCTCCCCCTCGCCCGCCGTTCCGGGCAGTCGGCCCGCCGCCGCGTCAGGGTCACCGGTCCCGGACTCGCCCGGATCGGGCACGGCGGAGAACGCCTCGGTGCCGCCCAGGCCGCTCCAGTGCGAGAAGGGCCAGGCGATCACGACGGCGCGCCCGACGACCAGGTCGACCGGCACCGTGCCGCCCTCCTCCTCCAGGTGGTAGCGGGAGTCGGCCGAGTTGGAACGATGGTCGCCCATCACGAACAGCCGCCCCTCGGGGACGGTCACCTCGAACTCGATCTGCGAGGGCTCGTTGCCCGGATGCAGGTACGGCTCGTCCAGCGGCGCGCCGTTGACGGTGACCCGCCCCTCCGGATCGCAGCAGGCCACCGTGTCGCCGCCGAGCGCGATGACCCGCTTGATCAGGTCCTGGTCGTCGTCGGACGGCAACAGCCCGATCCAGGTCAGGAAGTCCTGGGCCTGCCGCACGCCGATGGGTCCTTCGGACCCCGAGTCCTGCTCGCCCTCGAGCCAGCCGCCGGGATCCCGGAACACCACCACGTCGCCGCGCTCGGGCTCCCAGCCGAACCAGGGCGTCAGCTTGTCCACCAGCACCCGGTCGTTGATCCGGATCGTCTGCTCCATCGAACCGGAGGGGATCACGAACGCCTGCACCAGGAACGTCTTGAGACCCAGCGCGATCACGAGCGCGGTCACGATCAGGATCGGGATCTCCCGCGTGGCACGCAGCCGGCGGCGCCGCTTGATGCGCCTGGCCGCGCGCCGCCGGTCGGCCCGGCCCTCGCCGGGGCCCCGCAGGGTGCGCGGCGGCTCGTCGCGCGCCCCCTCAGCGGGCGCGGGAGCCGGCGCGGGCGCAGGCGTGGGCACCGGCGTGGGCGGCTGCTCGTCGGGCGCCACGCCCCACACCTGCCCGGTGGTCCCGCCCGGCAGCGGCGTGGACGACCTGGGCGGGAAGCCACGCGTCTCGGGGAGTTCGGCCGTGCTCTCCGGCGCGCCGCCGCCCTGCGGCGCGCTCCTCGGCGGAAAGCCCCTGGTCTCGGGGAGCTCTGGCGGCTCGCTCGAACCTCCGCCGCGCGGCTCGCCCGGCGCCCGCGTGTCGCCCGCGCGCCGCTGACCGGCGGCTCTGCGCCGCCCCGGCTTGGCCCGGCCGCGGTCACCCATGGTCCGACCGTAGGGAGCTCCAGCGGCCTATCGGCCAACCGATCCAGTCCACCCGGCCGATCACCCTGTCCTCGGAGACGGTCCCGCCCCCCGGGGAGCCCAGATACTCCCTGGAGTCCGCCGAGTCAGAACGGTGGTCACCCATCACCCACAACCGTCCCTCCGGCACTTGGATATCAAACCTGACATTCGAAGGTCTGTCCCCCGGATAGAGATAGGGCTCGTCCAGGGGTTCGCCGTTGACAGTGATGCGCCCCTCGGCGTCGCAGCAGGTCACCCGGTCCCCGCCGACGCCGATGACCCGCTTCACATAGTCGGTCTCGGACGAGGTGCCGAGTCCGACCGCCGCGACCACCCCGCGCACCAGACCGACCAGCGGCCCGTCGTCCGCCGCCTCGGCGTCGAAGGAGCCGGTCCCGTCGAAGACGATGACGTCGCCGCGCCGCACCTCGTCGCCGAACCGGTAGGCCAGCTTGTTCACCAACACCCGGTCGCCGACCTGGAGCGTGCCTTCCATCGAGCCGCTCGGGATCACGAAGGGCTGCACCACATAGGCGCTGGTCAGCGACGTGATCAGCACCGTGCTCAGCGCCACGACGACCCAGAAACGCACCGAGCGCGACCACCGACGCCAGACCCGCTTCGGGGCCGGCGCGGGGTCGCGCTCGGGAAGTCGTGCGTCGGAATCGGTCACGCCTGATGGTAACCGGCCGCCCGCGCGCGTCAGTTCTCGCGCTTCTCCTTGATCTTGGCGGCCTTGCCGCGCAGGTTGCGCAGGTAGTACAGCTTGGCGCGCCGGACGGCACCGCGGGTGACGACGTCGATCTTCTCCACGACCGGGGTGTGCACCGGGAAGGTGCGCTCCACGCCGACGCCGAAGCTGACCTTGCGGACCGTGAAGGTCTCCCGGACGCCGGAGCCCTGGCGGCGGATGACCACGCCCTTGAACTGCTGCACGCGGGAGCGGTTGCCCTCGATGACCCGGACGTGCACGTTGACCGTGTCGCCGGGGCGGAAGGCCGGGATGTCGTCGCGCAGGGACGCGGAGTCGACGCTGTCGAGGAGGTTCATGACCTGCTGCTCTCCGTCGCTGATGCCACAGGCCATCAGCGGAACGTTGTGTGGATGGTGTCGTTCGGGGTGTGCGGCTCGCGCCCCCGGCGGGCGGCTTTCCCCCTGTGGCAGGGTCGCGCGCCGGATGTGAACGGAGCCAGCCGCCTATTCTTCCACGCCGCCCGACGGGCGCCAAAATCGGCCGTCGGCGTCCTGCCGCCAGCCGAGCCCGGCCAGCGTCTCGCGGTCGTGCTTGTCGAACGCCTCGGGCTCGCAACCCTCGATGAGCTCCGGCCTGTTGAGCGTGGTACGGCGCAGCGCCTCGTCCCTCCGCCAGCGGGCGATCCGCCCGTGGTGGCCGCTGACCAGCACCTCGGGGACGGCGCGCCCGCGCCACTCCGGCGGCTTGGTGTACACCGGCCCCTCCAGCAGGGCGGCCATCGCGCCGGGCGCGAACGAGTCGTCCCGGTGCGACTCGGCGTTGCCCAGCACCCCGGGCAGCAGCCGGGCGACGGCCTCGACCATCACCAGCACCGGCGCCTCGCCGCCGGCCAGCACGTAGTCGCCGATGGAGACCTCGCGCACGTCGAGCCGCGCGCCGTACTCCTCGATCACGCGCCGGTCGATGCCCTCGTACCGCGCCGGCGTGAACACCAGCCACGGCGCGCCGGCCAGCTCGACCGCGAGCTCCTGGGTGAACGGCCGGCCGCTGGGCGTCGGCACCACCACCACGGGGTCCGCCTCCGGGCGGTCGCCGGCCAGCAGCGCGTCCAGCGCCTCGCCCCACGGCTCCGGCTTCATCACCATGCCGGGACCGCCGCCGTAGGGGGTGTCGTCCACGGTGTGGTGCCGGTCGTGCGTCCAGCTCCGCAGGTCGTGCAGGCGCACGTCGAGCAGGCCACGTGCCCTGGCCTTGCCGAGCAGCGACACGTTCAGCGGTTCGAGGTACTCGGGGAAGATCGTGACGACGTCGATCCGCACCGGTCAGTCCTCGTCGAGCAGGCCGGGCGGCGGGGAGATGACCACGCGCCGCCGGTCGAGGTCGATCTCGGGCACGAACTCGGCGACGAACGGGACGAACGCCTCGCCGCCGCCCTCCCTGGCCACGACCAGCAGGTCCTGGGCGGGCAGGTGGGCGATCTCGCCGATGGTGCCGACCTCCGAGCCGTCGGCCGTGACCACGGTGAGGCCGACCAGCTGGTGGTCGTAGAACTCCTCCGGGTCGTCGGGGCTCTCGTCGGGGTCGACGTCGGCGAGCAGCAGCGTGTTCCGCAGCGCCTCGGCCGCGGTGCGGTCGTGCACGCCGACGAACCGCAGCAACAGCCGGCCGCTGTGCACCCGGCCGCTCTCGATGGTGAGCGGCCCGGCGCCCGGCGGGTCGGTGGCCAGGACGCTGCCGGGCGCGAGCCGCGCCTCGGGCTCGTCGGTGCGCACCTCCACCGACACCTCGCCCTTGATGCCGTGGGCGCGGCCGATGCGCGCGACGACCAGTTCCACTGTGCTTCCGTTCTCGCGATCTTGACGTCAGGGACGGGCGGTCGCGGCCCGGGCACACGGAGGGCCGGGAGCGGCTCTCGCCACGCCCGGCCCTTCGTGCGCTGCCATACGCGCCCTCAGCGGATCTCGTCCGCGTCGACCAGGTCGACGCGGATTCCCTTCCCGCCGAGCGCGCCCACGACCGTGCGCAGCGAGCGCGCGGTGCGGCCGTTGCGGCCGATCACCTTGCCGAGGTCGTCGGGGTGGACCCGGACTTCGAGCACGCGCCCGCGGCGCAGGGTGCGCGAGGCGACCTGGACCTCATCGGGATTGTCGACGATGCCCTTGACCAGGTGCTCCAGGGCCTCTTCGAGCATTCTCAGCCCTCGGTCGACTCGGCCGGGGCCGCGGCGGCCTCGGCGTCGGCCTTCTTGTCGGCCTTCTTCGCCTTCGGGGTGATGGCCTCACCCTTGGACGAGTCGCCACCCGACGCCTTCGCGGCGGCCTCGAAGAGGGCGCGCTTGTCCGGCTTGGGCTCGGCGACCTTCATCGGCGGCGGCGCCGGCAGACCCTTGAACTTCTGCCAGTCGCCGGTGACCTTGAGGATGGCCAGCACCGGCTCGGTCGGCTGCGCGCCGACACCGAGCCAGTACTGCACGCGCTCCGAGTCGACCTCGATGCGCGAGGGGTTCTGCACCGGGTGGTACAGGCCCAGCTCCTCGATGGCGCGGCCGTCCCGGCGGGTCCGGGAGTCCGCGACGATGATGCGGTAGTGCGGCGAACGGATCTTGCCCAGTCGCTTCAGCTTGATCTTGACTGCCACGGGTGTGGTGTCTCCTGCGTGTGTGACGAGTGAGCCGCGCCGGGCGGCCGCGTGGGGTTGCGACGCCGGGGGCCCGGTGGACGCGTCAGCCGGAGGAGAGAGGGATCCTGTGCGACTGCCGAGTTCAGCCGCCCATTGTGCCATAGGCCGTCAGTGGGACGCGGCCACGGCCAGTGCCTCCGCGATCTGGAACGGCTTCTTGCAGGCGCCGCAGACGATCGGTGCCTGCGCCAGAACGGACGGGACCACCCGCACGTTCCGCCCGCACTCGCACACGGCCTTGACTCGGACGCCCCCGCCCGATGAGCCGTGACGCGCGGCGGGGCCGCGGAAGCTGCGCTTGGTGTCGGTCGCGGTCGCCACGACGTGCGCCTTGAGCGCGCGCTGGAGGCGCTCGGCGGTGGGTCGGTAGCGGCGCCTGGTCTCGGGCGTCATGGTGACGAGCGAGAACCCGCTGCTCGGATGCGGGTCCTCGCCGTGGTCGAGACCGAGCTCCTCGGCGATCGCGAGAAAACGGCGGTTGTGGTAACGGCCGGCGCGGGAGGTGTCCCTGACCCCCCGGGCGGCGGCGATGCCGTGCACGGCTTCGTGCAACAGCCTTTCGAAGGAGAGCTCGGAGCCACAGGCGGACGAGGACTCTCCGATCAGTGATTCGGGCGCGGCCAGGTCCGGCAGCTCCGGGTGGTGCCGTTGAATGTCGGCCCACGCGTGCGCCAGCTCGGCGGCGAGAACTGGTGGTGTCGTGCTCACGTCGTACCTAACGAGCAAGTCCCCCCGTGTGTTCCGATTCCGGGTCAAGTCCCCGAATTTGCACTTACCAGTCAGTTCACCGCCAATGCGGGCGCCTGGCGGCGGGCTTGGCCGGTGAACGTGCCCCTTGGACGCGGGCGGCGGCCAGGCGGTTCCCGCGGTTCCCGCCTGCCGGCATACCGGTCAGAAGGTGGAGCACAGTCGGCTGCCGGAGATGGTGCCGACCCTACTCCCCCCGCTCCGCGGGTCGCTCCGCCCCTCCGGGGCGGTCCCGCCCAGCGGCCGGCCGCACGGGCGGGGCCGAGCGTGCGGGCGCCTGCGGCGGGCGGCCTGCCAGCACCGACCCTCGGAACCGGGCGCGGACGCCCTGGCGACGGATCCCGGGCCGCGCCGGGCTGCCCACGCACGGTCGCGGCCGACGGCGCGAACCGGCGACCGGGCGGCGCGCCGCGGCGCGCGGCTCGGCCGTGGCGCGCGAAGCGCGGACGGGGCGGGTGGGTGGGACCCTCCCCGCCCCGTGGTGGACGCGCCGCGTCGCGGCGCTCAGTAGGCGCGGCCGACGACGGCGATGTTGCCGGGGGTGTCGACGGACTCCGGGACGGAGCCGTCCTCGGCGACCAGGCAGCGCACGGAGACCGCGTCCTGGGCGAGGCGCGCCTCGCCCTCCGGGCCGAGGTCGGCCCACGGGATGCGGGCCCAGCCGCCGGCCGTGGCGGCCTCGACGGCCTCCTCGATGGTCCGCACGTCCGAGGTGCGGGACTCCCGCCGCTCGCGGGACTGGCGCAGCAGCAGCTCCTGGTCCTCGTCGAGCAGGCCGGGCAGCAGCTTGGGCAGCGCCTCGATGGCGACCGGCTCCTTGCCGCCGGCGATCCGGCGGGCCAGCATCGCGGTGTCGGCGGCCACGTCGCGCGGCCCGATCTCCACCCGCACCGGGACGCCCTTCAGCTCCCAGTCGACGGCCCGGCGGCCGAACGGGGTGTCGGTGCGGTCGTCGACCTCGGTCCTGATGCCGGCGGCGGTCAGCGCGGCGCCGATCTCCCGGACCTTGGCCAGCACGGCCGGGTCGTCCTTGATGGCGAGCACCACGGCCTGGGTGGGCGCGAGCCGCGGCGGCACGCGCAGCCCGTTGTCGTCGCCGTGCGACATGATGAGGCCGCCGACCATGCGGGTGGAGGCGCCCCAGGAGGTCTGCCAGACGAGGTCGCGCTCGCCGTCGGCGGCGAGGAAGCGGGTGTCGAAGGCGCGGGCGAAGTTCTGCCCCAGCTCGTGGCTGGTGCCCATCTGCAGCGCCTTGCCGTCGCCCATCATGCCTTCGAGCGTGCGGGTGTTGATGGCGCCGGCGAACCGCTCGGCGGGCGACTTGATGCCGAGCACGGTGTCGATGGCGAGCACGTTCTCCATGAAGTCGGCGTAGACCTCGTGGTGGATGCGGGCCGCGAAGTCACGCGCGTCCTCGTAGGTGGCGTGCGCGGTGTGGCCCTCCTGCCACAGGAACTCGGTGGTGCGCAGGAAGACGCGCGGGCGCATCTCCCAACGGACCACGTTCGCCCACTGGTTGAGCAGCAGCGGCAGGTCGCGGTAGCTCTGGATCCACTTCGAGAAGTACTCGTTGATGATCGTCTCGGACGTGGGCCTGACGACCAGCGGCTCCTCGAGCTGCTTGCCGCCGCCGTGCGTGACGACGGCGAGCTCGGGGGCGAAGCCCTCGACGTGCTCGGCCTCCCTGGTCAGGTAGGACTGGGGGATGAACAGCGGGAAGTACGCGTTGCGGGTGCCCGTGGCCTTGATCCGGGCGTCCATCTCCTGCTGCATCCGCTCCCAGATCCCGTACCCGTACGGTCGGATGACCATGGTGCCGCGGCCCGGGCCGTTGTCGGCCAGCTCGGCCTTGCTGATCAGGTCCTGGTACCAGCGCGGGAAGTCCTCCGCCTGGGGGGTGAGTACGGGAGCCTTAGCCATGCCGCTGATGGTACGGGGCCCGGGCGCCCTGGTGTGAATCGGTTATCCGAGGGCGCCCGGCCGGCGTCACTTGGGGGGCAGCATGTCCCGGAACTCCTTGGGCAGTTCGAAGTCGCCCGGGTCGGCTCCCGCGCCCGGCAGACCGAAGGCGGCGCCCTCGCCCTGGCGCTGCGAGGCGGCGTCCTCCTCGGCCCTGCGCTTCATCGGGTTGCCCGAACGGCGGGCGCCCTTGCCCTTCTTCTGCTGCTTGGCCTTCTTGCGGGCGCCGCCGCCCATGCCGGGGATCCCCGGCATCCCGGGCATGCCGCCGCCCTGGGCCATCCGCGACATCATCTTGCGCGCCTCGAAGAAGCGCTCCACGAGGCCCTTGACGGCGCTGACGTCCACGCCGGAGCCGCGCGCGATCCTGGCGCGGCGCGAGCCGTTGATGATCTTGGGGTCGGCGCGCTCGGCCGGGGTCATGGACTTGATGATGGCCGCGGTGCGGTCGACCTCGCGCTCGTCCAGGTTGTTGATCTGCTCGCGCATCTGGCCCATGCCGGGCATCATGCCGAGCAGCTTGGAGATGGAGCCCATCTTGCGGACCTGCTCCATCTGGGCCAGGAAGTCGTCGAGGGTGAACTCCTTGGGGCCCTTGGCCAGCTTGCTGGCCAGCGCCTCGGCCTCCTGCTGGCTGAAGGTGCGCTCGGCCTGCTCGATCAGGCTGAGCACGTCGCCCATGCCAAGGATCCGGGAGGCCATCCGGTCCGGGTGGAAGGCGTCGAAGTCGTCCAGCTTCTCGCCGTTGGAGGCGAACATGATCTGGCGGCCGGTGACCTGCGCGATGGAGAGCGCGGCACCGCCGCGGGCGTCGCCGTCGAGCTTGGAGAGCACCACGCCGTCGAAGCCGACGCCGTCCCGGAATGCCTCGGCGGTGGTGACGGCGTCCTGGCCGATCATGGCGTCGACCACGAACAAGATCTCGTCGGGGCTGACCGCGTCCCTGATGTCGGCGGCCTGCCGCATCATCTCCTCGTCGATGCCGAGGCGGCCCGCGGTGTCGACGACCACCACGTCGTACTGCTTGTCGCGGGCGAAGGCGATCGAGTCCTCGGCGACCTTGACCGGGTCGCCCACGCCGTTGCCCGGCTCGGGGGCGAAGACGGCCACCCCGGCGCGCTCGGCGACGACCGAGAGCTGGTTCACGGCGTTGGGGCGCTGGAGGTCGCAGGCGACCAGCAGCGGGGTGTGGCCCTGGCCCTTGAGCCACTGGCCCAGCTTGCCGGCGAGGGTGGTCTTGCCCGCGCCCTGGAGGCCGGCGAGCATGATCACGGTCGGCGGGTTCTTGGCGAACCGCAGCCGCCTGGTCTCGCCGCCGAGGATGCCCACCAGTTCCTCGTTGACGATCTTGATGACCTGCTGGGCGGGGTTGAGCGCCTTGGACACCTCGGCGCCCAGGGCACGCTGCTTGATCTGCGCGATGAAGGCGCGCACCACGGGGAGCGCGACGTCCGCTTCCAGGAGCGCGATGCGGATCTCGCGCGCCGTGGCGTCGATGTCCGACTCGCTCAGGCGGCCCTTGCCCCTGAGGTTCTTGAACGTGGCCGCGAGGCGGTCGGAGAGAGTGTCGAACACGGCGCTGGCGGATCCTTACAATCGGCGGTCATCTCGAAGGCGTGCCCTCCAGCGTATAGGCCCGGCGCCGGTGCGGTCAGCCCGCTGGCCCGCCCCCGCTCCCCCGGCTAGCCGGCCAGCGCGCGCTCCAGGTCGCGGGCCAGGGCGGCCGCCTCGTCGTCGGGCAGGGGGGCGCCGTCGGGTCCGGTGACATAGAACGCGTCGACCGCGTTGGCGCCGAGCGTGCTCACGTGGGCGCTGCGCACGTACGCCCCGGCCGCGTCGAGCGCCCGGCCGATGCGGTGCAGCAGGCCGGGGGCGTCCTGGGCGCGCACCTCGATCACGGTGGCAAGACGGGAGCCGAGCGGGGCGACGGTGACCCGGGGCGGCGGCGTGGGGTGCGAGCGGCGCGGGCGGCGGTAGGCGGCCTCGCGCTCGGCGAGCCGGCCGGCGATGTCGAGCGAGCCGTCGAGCGCGCGCACCAGGTCGGCGCGGAGCCGCTCGGCCTGCGGCAGCGAGCCGTACTCGGCGGCCACCCGCCAGTCCAGGAGCAGCACCTGTCCCTGGCCCGTGGGATCGATGGCGCGCAGCTCGGCCGAGCGCACGGTGAGCCGGTGCAGCGCGAGCACCCCGGCGACGGCGGGCAGCACGCCCGGCTGGTCGGGGAGCGCGACCACCAGCTCGACGCCGACCGGCTCGGGGCCGCGCTCCTCGTCCCGGTCGTCCGCGGCCGCCCCGGCGAGCGGCGGCTCGGGGCGCGCGTGCAGGGCGAGCACCGGGGAGCCGGTGCGCATGGCCTCGACGGCGAGCCGCTCGGCGGCGGCGGTGGGGCTCGGCGGGCCGGTGCGGAGCGGGGCGCCGCCCTCCTCCAGGGTGGCGGCCACCCGCTTGACCAGGTCGGCGACGAGCGAGGCGCGCCACCCCGACCAGGCGGCGGGCCCGGTGGCGAGCGCGTCGGCCTCGGTGAGCGCGTGCAGCAGTTCGAGGGTGCCGGGGGAGCCGACCGCCTCGGCGACGTGCGAGACGGCGGCCGGGTCGTCGAGGTCGCGGCGGGTGGCGGTCTCGACCAGCAGCAGGTGGTGGCGGACCAGGGTGCCGAGCACCTCGGCGTCCTCGGCGGGGAAGCCGATGCGGCCGGCCATGTCGCGCGCGATGGTCTCACCGACGACGCTGTGGTCGCCCGGCCAGCCCTTGCCGATGTCGTGCAGCAGGGCCGCCACCAGCAGCAGGTCGGGGCGCTCGACGCGGCGGGTGAGCGCGGAGGCGCGCACCGCGGCCTCCACCAGGTGCCGGTCGACGGTCCAGCGGTGCACCGGGTTGCGCTGCGGGCGGCAGCGCACCCGCTCCCAGTCGGGCAGCAGCCGGGTGATCAGCCCCGCGGCCTCCAGCGCCTCCCAGACCGGGACGGCGTCGGGCCCGGCGCCGAGCAGGGTGATGAACTGCTCCCGCGCCTCGGCCGGCCAGGGGACGGGCAGCGGGTTGTCGGCGGCGGCGAGCGCGTGCACGGCGGGCAGGGCGAGCGGCAGCCCGGCCTGAGCGGCGGCGGCCGCGGCCCGCAGCGGCAGCACCGGGTCGCGGTCGGGACGCGCGGTGCGGGCGAGCACCACCTCGCCGTCCTGCTCGACGACGCCCTCGGCGAGCGGGGTGCGCTCGTCGGTGACGGGGCGGCGGGTGGAGCGGGTGCCGAGGATGGTGCGCAGCCGGCGGCGGGCGCTCCTGGCGCGCAGCACCCGGCCGACCTCGCGCCAGGTGACGTCGGAGGCGTAGGAGATGGTGCGGGCGGCCTCGTAGACGCGGCGCAGCAGGGCGTCGGCGTCGAGCAGCCCGAGGGCCTCGGCGACCTGGTCCTGGTCCTGGAGGGCGAGCCGGTCGGTGGCGCGCCCGGTGGCGAGGTGCAGGGCGTCGCGGACGTCGAGGAGGGTTTCGCGGGCGGCGTCGAGGCCCTGGCGCGGCGCGTCGGCCACCCAGGAGGCGGCGACGGCGCGCAGCGCGGTGGCGTCGCGCAGGCCGCCCCTGGCCTCCTTGAGGTCGGGTTCGAGGAGGAACGGCAGCTCGCCGTGGCGGCGGGCGCGTTCCCGGCCGAGCTCGTGCAGCTCGGGGAGGCGGGCCGGGGCCTGCGCGCGCCACTGGGCGAGGAGGGCGGTGCGCAGTTCGGCGGTGAGGGCGCCGTCGCCCGCGATGTGGCGGGCGTCGAGCAGGCCGAGGTGGACCTTGAGGTCGTCGGCGGCCGTCTCGTGGGCCTCGGTGAGGGTGCGCACCGAGTGGTCGAGGGCGATGCCGAGGTCCCACACGGGGTACCAGAGGCGGTCGGCCAGGGCGGCGATCTCCTTGGCGGGGGCGCTGCCGTCGTGCAGCAGCAGGAGGTCGAGGTCGCTGCGCGGGGAGAGCTCGCCGCGGCCGTAGCCGCCGACGGCGACCAGGGCGACGCGGCCCGGGCGCGGTCCCTCGCCGAGCAGGCCGGCCAGCCAGGTGTCGGTGAGACCGGCCAGTTCGCCGCGGCGCGCGGGGCCCGGCCGTTCCTCGTCGCCGAGGAGGCGCAGCCTGGCGGCCGCGTAGCCGCCGCCCGCCGCCTCGTCGGTGGTCGGTGCCGTCTCCGCCGTCATGCGGTCCCCACACTCCTGTCGGTCATGGTGGTACCCGTGCGCCGGGCCGTCGCTGGGCGACGGCCCGGCGCACGGGCTTTCGGGTCCCTGGTCAGAGGGCGTCGGGGCCGCGCTCACCGGTCCTGACCCGGACGGCGGTCTCGACGGGCACGCTCCAGACCTTCCCGTCACCGATCTTGCCGGTGCGGGCCGCCTTGACGACGACCTCGAGGAGCTGGTCGGCGTCGGAGTCCTCGACGAGGATCTCGATGCGGATCTTCGGCACCAGGTCGACGGTGTACTCCGCGCCCCGGTAGACCTCGGTGTGACCGCGCTGCCGGCCGTAGCCACTGGCCTCGGTGACGGTGAGGCCCTGCACCCCGAAGGCCTGGAGGGCCGCCTTCACCTCGTCGAGCCGGTGCGGCTTGATCACCGCGGTGATGAGCTTCATGCGTCAACCTTCTTCGCGTCGGCACGGACCGGGACACTGTCGACGGACACCGGGGCGGTGCCGGACTGGGAGAAGTCGTACCCGGTCTCGGCGTGGTACGCCAGGTCGAGGCCCGCGGTCTCCTCCTCCTCGCTCGCCCGGAAGCCGATGGTGCGCTGGATCAGCCAGGCCAGGAGGTAGGTGACGACGAACGAGTAGGCCAGCACGGAGAAGGCGCCGAGGGCCTGCTTGCCGAACTGCTCGAAGCCGCCGAGGCCGCCGGTGGCCAGGAAGCCGACGAGCAGGGTGCCGACGAGGCCGCCGACGAGGTGGACGCCCACGACGTCGAGCGAGTCGTCGTAGCCCAGCTTGTACTTCAGGCCCACGGCCCAGGCGCAGGCGATGCCCGCGATCACGCCGATGAGGATGGCGCCCATCGGGTTGACGTGCGCGCCGGACGGGGTGATGGCGACCAGGCCCGCGATGGCGCCGGAGGCGGCGCCCAGGGTGGTGAACGCGCCGTGGCGGATGCGCTCGTAGATCAGCCAGCCGACGATGGCGGCGCCGGTGGCGACCTGCGTGTTGAGGGCCATGAGGGCGGCGGTGCCGTTGGGGCTGAGGGCGGAGCCGGCGTTGAAGCCGAACCAGCCGAACCACAGCAGGCCGGCGCCGAGCAGCACCATGGGCAGGTTGTGCGGCCGCATCGGGTCCTTCTTGAAGCCGACGCGCTTGCCGATCACCAGGGCGGCGGCCAGGCCGCCGGCGCCCGCGTTGATGTGCACCGCGGTACCGCCGGCGAAGTCGATGACCTCCTGCTCGAACAGCCAGCCGGTCGGCGCCCACACCCAGTGCGCGACCGGGAAGTAGACGATGGTCACCCACAACACGATGAACAGCGCCCAGCTGACGAACTTGACGCGGTCGGCGAGCGCGCCGCTCATCAGGGCGGGGGTGAGGATCGCGAACATCAGCTGGAAGACGATGAAGGCGATCTGCTCACCCTGGTCCACGGTGATGTCCTGGAGACCGAGGTAGTCCAGGTTTCCGAGGATCGGGCTGCTGCTGGTGTCGCTGAAGGTGAGGGAGAAACCGTAGAGCACCCACAGGACGCTGACGATGCCCAACGAGATGAAGGACATCATCAGCATGTTGAGGGCGCTCTTGACCCGGACCATGCCGCCGTAGAAGAAGGCGAGGCCCGGGGTCATGAGCATCACCATGGCGGCACAGATCACCACATAGGCGATGTTCGTCGATGACAGCACTTCTTCAGGACTCAAAGTGGACGTCTCCTCGGAATTACGACCCGTGCGGGCAGGATCATGGGGTCAGGATTCGCCACAGGCTCTCTGAGGGCCGTTTCGGTCGATGGCCCCATTTGTTTCACGGGCGTGACGATGGGGCCCGACGTGTTACACGGTAATGAAGTGGATCTGTCCGCGGCCGCGGCGCGGTTATCGTGTCCCGCACCGCCGACGCCGCCGAGGGCCGCCCGCCACGGCCGTGTCCCGGGTCAGACGGCCCGGCTCGCCCGCCCCTGCCTGAACTGCGTGGTGGCGAACTCCGAGACCTCGCGCACCTCGGTGACGTCGCCGAAGTCCCGCCAGGCGGTGGCCAGCGTCTTCCGCAGCCGGTTGTCCACCCGTTCGGAGCGCAGCCGCTCGGCGAGCCGCATCGCCTGCATGGCCTGGGCCGCGCAGGCGCCGGGCTCGCGCGCGAGAAGGTGCACGGTGGCCATGCCGATGAGGTTCAGTGCATACGACCTGTGGTGCCCGCCGTCCGGGTCCTCCTCGCATTCGCGGGCGAAAAGCTCCACCGCGCGCTCCATCAGCGGCCTGGCGTGCGAGAGGTAGGAGGTGGAGCGGCCGGCGACGTAGGCGAGGTCCCGGTAGGAGTGCGCGTTCTCCGCGTTGAGCTCGGCCTCCGAGAAGAAGCCGATCCAGTCCGGCTCGGGCTCGGCCGGGTCCAGGTCGTGGAAGGTCTCCTGGGCGAGCCGGACGGCGCGGTGGCACTTCTGGGTGTGTCCCAGGGTGGCCTGCGCGCGCGCCTCCATCGCGTACAGCATGGCCTGGGTGCGGCTGGTGGCGCCGTCCCTGCTGCCGTACTGGGCGAGGTGGATCAGCTCCAGCGCGTCCTCGCCACGGCCCAGGTGGATCATCTGGCGGCTCATCTTGGAGAGGATGTACGCGCCGAGCGGGCGGTCCTCGGCCTCCTTGGCGGCGTGCAGCGCCAGCACGAAGTACTTCTGCGCGGTGGGCTGGAGCCCGATGTCGTAGCTCATCCAGCCGGCGAGCTCGGCGAGCTCGGCCGTGACGCGGAAGAGACGTTTGCGCACCGGTCCCGGGTGCGACTCCTGCAGCAGGTCGGTGACCTCGTGGAGTTGGCCGACGACGGCCTTGCGGCGGAGCCCGCCACCGCTCTGCGCGTCCCACTGGCGGAACTGCGCGATGGTCGCCTCGAGCTCGGCGAGCTCGGGCCCTGAGAGCCCGGTCGGCCGGCGGGAACCCGCGCGGTCCTGGCCCGGCACGGTGGCCAGCGTGGCGCCCGGCGCCGCCTCGTGGCCGCCGCTGGGCGTCGGCACGAGCCAGCGCTGCATCGGCTCTATCAGGGCAGGACCCGCCGACATGGTGAGCGAGGTGCCGAGGAAGCCGCGCCGGCCGAGCATCAGGTCGCTGCGGGAGAACTCGTTGATCAGCGCGACCGTCTGCGGGCCCGCCCAGGGCAGGTCGATCCCGGAGACCGCGGCGGACTGCCGGGCGGAGCGCAGACCCAGGTCCTCGACGCTCACCACGCAGCCGAACCGCTCCGAGAACAGCTCGGAGAGGATGCGCGGTATCGGCTCGCGGGGCTGCTCGCCGTCCAGCCAGCGCCGGACCCGGGAGGTGTCGGTGCTGATGTGGTGGGCGCCGAGCTGGCGGGCCCGGCGGTTCACCTGCCGGGCCAGCTCACCCTTGGACCACCCGCTACGGTGGAACCACGACGTGAGCCGCTCGTTCGGCTGTCTTGCGGCGGTGCCGCCACTGCCGCTACCTCCCACGGTTACGCCCCCATCCCGGGTCTCCCGATCTCGCCCGCCGCCTGCTGACAACGAGTCTAGGAATGCACTGAAAGTAATCCTACGGTCACCGGTGTGGCGAGTGGCGCCAGGGAATCGCCACCATTCGCCACCCCTCCGCGTGAACACTCATGCCCCTGGTACGCGCTTCACTTGTACGCACGATGTTCGACGTTGGGGGAAGCGAAGCACGACGGGGGCGCGCGTTATCTGCCGCACTCCCCACGGCGCGCCCCACCGCCAGGCGTAACCATCGGCAGACCGACCCCGTTGGAGAGTGCATGGGCTTCACGATCGGCGGAATGCGGGAGATCCGGGAGCTTCGGCTGGCCGCCCGGCGCCCACGGCGCTCCGGCCGGGCCTCCGTCGCGACGGCCGTGGCCGAGTACACGGGCCTGTGGGGATGGGACGTGGTGCCCGGTGTCGGGGCCACCAGGCGCGGCGGGGCACACGGCAGGGTCGAGTGCCGCTGCGCGCGGGCGGACTGCCCGGCCCCCGGGGACCATCCGCTCGATCCCGACCTCTCGGTGCCCGCCGGCACCACGCTCGACCAGGTGCTCGACGTGTGGGACGCCGCCTGGGCCGCGGCCCCCGGCGGGGCCACGGTGCTGCTGCCGACGGGGCTCTCCTTCGACGTGATCGACGTGCCGGCCGCCGCCGGCCGCCTGGCGCTCCCCCGTCTGGAGCGGATGGGCCTGCCCCTCGGCCCGGTGGCGCTGGCGCCGCACGGCCGCGCCTGGTTCTTCGTCGCGGCCGGCGCCGCCGCCGAACTGCCGCAGTTGCTCTACCGCACCGGCTGGGACGACGCCCTGCTCGACCTGCGCGGCCTGGGCAAGGGCGCCCATGTCACGGCCCCGCCGTCGGCGCACGCCGGCCTCGGCCAGGTGCGGTGGCTGCGGCCGCCGGCCCTGGAGACGGCGGCCGCCCCGCCGCAGGCCCGGCTGCTGCTCGGCACCCTCGCCTACGGTCTCGCCGCCGCCACCCGGTGACGGCCGGGCCGCCGGGGCGGCCCGGCCCGCTCAGCCGATCAGCGCGTCGACGAACGCCTCGGGGTCGAAGGGCGCCAGGTCGTCGGGGCCCTCGCCCAGGCCCACCAGCTTGACGGGCACGCCCAGCTCGCGCTGCACCGCGACCACGATGCCGCCCTTGGCGGTGCCGTCCAGCTTGGTCAGCGCGATACCCGTGACGTCCACCACCTCGGCGAAGACCCGTGCCTGGACCAGTCCGTTCTGCCCGGTGGTGGCGTCGAGCACCAGCAGCACCTCGTTGACCGGGCCCTGCTTCTCGACCACCCGCTTGACCTTGCCCAGCTCGTCCATCAGGCCGGCCTTGGTGTGCAGCCGCCCGGCCGTGTCCACCAGCACCACGTCGGCGCCCTCCGCGATGCCCTCGCGCACCGCGTCGAAGGCCACCGAGGCCGGGTCGCCGCCCTCGGGGCCGCGCACCGTGCGCGCGCCCACCCGCTGGCCCCAGGTCTGGAGCTGGTCGGCGGCCGCCGCCCGGAAGGTGTCGGCCGCGCCGAGGACCACGGACCTGCCGTCCGCGACCAGCACCCGGGCCAGCTTGCCCGTGGTCGTGGTCTTGCCGGTGCCGTTGACGCCCACCACGAGCACCACGGCCGGTCGCTCCTCGCCGGACTCCGAGACGCCGCCCTCGGTGTGCACCGCGCGGTCCAGGTCGGTGCCGACCAGCGCCAGCAGTTCCTCGCGCAGCAGCGCCCGCAGCTCCTCGGGCGTCCTGGTGCCGAGCACCCGCACCCGCTCGCGCAGCCGGCCGACCAGCTCCTGCGTCGGCCCCACGCCCACGTCCGCGGTGAGCAGCGTGTCCTCGATCTCGTCCCAGGTCTCGTCGTCGAGCCGCTCGCGCGAGAGCAGGGTGAGCAGGCCGCGCCCCAGCGTGTTCTGCGAGCGGGCCAGCCTGGCGCGCAGCCGCACCAGGCGCCCGGCGGTCGGCTCCGGCACCTCGATCGGCGGCGCCTCCGGCTCGGCCAGGGCCTCGGCCTCCTCGGCCGGCGGCAGCGCGACGTCCTCGATGGTGCGCCGCTCCTCGTCCACGCCCACCGAGGCGTCGTCGCCGATCTGCGGCTCCCCCGGTTCGCCGGCACGCTCGCGGGCCTTCTCCTCGCCCTCCTCGACCCGCGAGGGCGGCGGAGCGGGCTCGCGGCGGCGCAGCGTGATGGAGAGCGCGCTGATCGCGACGACGGCGACCACGGCGATGATTGCGACGAGGATCAGGATGTCCATCGGTTCCCTTGGTGGTGCCTTCGAAAGAGCGGCCTGCCCGGGCGGCCCGGCCGGCGCCGGCCCCGAGCGCCACCAAGTATCGCCGACGCGCCCCGCCCGCGGTGGCCGGGTCGCCCCATCTCCACCGCTTCCACCCGACTCCGGGTCGTACCCGGGGATCAACCGATCGGTTGATGCGCCTTCGAGCCCGAAGGGCGATGTGGCGCCGGCCCGGGCCGGGCGACGCTTGGGCCATGTCGATCATCGAAGTGCATGCGCTGCGCAAGTCCTACGGCGGCCGGGCCGTCGTCGACGGCGTCTCGTTCGCCGTCGAGGAGGGCGAGATCTTCGGCGTGCTCGGCCCCAACGGCGCCGGCAAGACCACCACGGTGGAGTGCGTCGAGGGCCTGCGGGAGCCCGACGCGGGCCGGATCCGGGTCGCCGGTCTCGACCCGGTCGCCGACCACGCCGCGTTGACCGGGGTGCTCGGCGCCCAGCTCCAGGAGAGCGAGCTCCAGCCCAAGCTCACCGTGCGCGAGGCCCTCGAGCTGTACGCCGCCTGCTACCCCCGCCCGGCCGCCTGGCGCCCGCTGGCCGAGCGCCTCGGCCTGACCGACCGGCTCTCCACCCGCTTCGCCAGGCTCAGCGGCGGCCAGAAGCAGCGCCTGTTCATCGCGCTCGCCCTGATCGGGAACCCGCGGGTCGTGGTGCTCGACGAGCTGACCACCGGACTCGACCCGCGGGCCCGCCGCGACACCTGGGAGCTCATCGAGGACGTACGGGCGAGCGGCGTCACCGTCCTGCTGGTCACCCACTTCATGGAGGAGGCCCAACGCCTCTGCGACCGGATCGCCGTCATCGACGGCGGCCGGATCGCCGCCCTCGACACCCCGGCCGGGCTGATCAGGCGCTCGACCGGCGCCACCCTGATCAGCTTCACGCCCTCGGCGCCGCTCGACGAGAACCGGCTGGCCGAGCTCCCGGACGTCGCGTCCATCGCCTGGAAGGACGACCGGATCACCCTCGCCGGCACGGACGAGACGGTGAGCGCCGTCATCACCCTGCTGGCCCGCGGCCACATCACGGCCCACCAACTCCGCGTCACCGACGCCACCCTGGACGACGCGTTCCTCGACCTCACGGGAGCCGACCGATGAGCACCATCGCCGTGTCGCGGCGCGCCACCGCCGCCGCCGTGCTGCGGGCGGAGGCCCGCCTCTTCCTGCGGGAGCCCGGGAGCCTCTTCTGGGTGCTGCTGTTCCCCGCCCTGCTGCTGGCGATCCTCGGCGCCATCCCCTCCTTCCGCGAGGTGGACGACGAACTCGACGGCCTGCGGGTCGTCGACCTCTACGTCCCGGTGACGGTGCTGCTCGGGCTGATCGTGGCCGGCTTCCAGGCGATGCCGCCGATCGTCACCGGCTACCGGGAGCGCGGCATCCTGCGCCGGATGTCGACCACCCCGGTCCCACCGTCCGCGGTGCTCGGCGCGCAGATGGTGCTGCACGGGACAGCCGCCCTCGTCTCGGCGCTGCTCGCGCTGACCGTGGGTCGGCTGGCGTACGACGTCTCGCTGCCGAGCCAACCCCTGGGCTACGGGCTCGCGCTGCTGCTGGCCGTGGCCGCCGCGCTGGCGCTCGGCAGCGTGGTCACGGCCCTGACCCGCACCTCGCGGATCGCCACCGCGGTCGGCTCCGCCGTGCTCTTCCCGATGATGTTCTGCGTGGGCGTCTGGATGCCGATCCAGACCATGCCGGACGTGCTGGCGCGGATCGTCGAGACGACCCCGTTCGGCGCGGCGGCGCAGGCGCTGGGAGAGGCCGCCGCCGGCGACTGGCCGGGCTGGTACCACCTCGGGGTGCTGGCCACGTGGACCGTCGCGGCGACGGCGGTCGCCACGCGCTGGTTCCGGTGGGAGTGAGCCCGCCGGACGGCGGAGCGGACGACCGGTGAGACTGGGGGCGTGAGAGACGTGTCGGAGATCGCGAAGCGCTGGGCCCTCTTCGACCGCTGGGGGCCGCACGCCCTGTTGGCGGTCGGCCTGCTGCTGGCCGCCGTCACGGCCGACGAGCTCGGTATGTCCCGCGCCGCGCGGGTCGCCACCGCGTCGCTGGCGGTGGCCGCCGTCGTCCTCCAGCTCTGCTGGCATCGCGCGGCGGCCGGGCCGTCCGTCGCGGGCGCCTGCTTCTACTTCGCGCGCTGGGCGATCGCCCTGGCCCTCACCTGTCTGAACCCGTTCTTCGGCGTCTACGCGGTGCACGGCTACTTCAGCGCCGACCGGCAGCTCCCGCGGCCGCTGGTGCGGACCGGCCTGTACGCCACCGCCGTCGTGATGGCCCTGTCCAACGTGGGCGGCCCGGAGCAGCTGCGCTCGTGGGGTCCTGCCTGGGCGGTGTACGCGGCACTGCTCGGCATGCACATCGGCCTGGTGCACGTCTTCGCCCACCTGGCCGCCAAGGAGCAGGCGCAGGCCGAGGCGCAGGTCGCCTTCATCGCCGAGCTGGAGGACACCAACACGGCGCTGCAACAGGCCCTCGACGAGAACGCGGCGCTCCACGCCCAGCTGGTGGTGCAGGCCAGGGAGGCGGGGATCGCCGACGAGCGGCGCCGGCTCGCCGCCGAGATCCACGACACCATCGCGCAGGGCCTGACCGGGATCATCGCCCAGCTCCAGGCCGTGGAGAAGGTGGACGACCCGGCGGTCGTCCAGGAACACGTGCACCGCGCGGCGCGGCTGGCCCGGCACAGCCTGGGCGAGGCCCGTCGCTCGGTGCACAACCTGGCGCCGGTGGACCTGGAGCACGACGCACTGCCCACCGCGCTCCGCAGGACGGTCGTCGAGTGGTCGGAACGGACCGGGGTGCGCGCGGAGTTCACGCTCGCCGGCGCCTCGCGCCAGCTGCACAACGAGCTCGCCGCGACGCTGCTGCGGATCGCCCAGGAGGCGCTGTCCAACGCGGCTCGGCACGCCCGGCCCTCACGCGTCGGCGTGACGCTGACCTTCGTCGGCCCGGAGGTCATGCTCGACGTACGGGACGACGGCCTGGGGTTCGACCCGTCGGCCGTGCCGGCGCGCAGCCACAGCCGTGGCTTCGGGCTCGCCGGCATGCGGGCCCGGGCCGAGCGGGTGGCCGGCTCGCTCTCCGTCGAGTCGGAGCCCGGCCTCGGTACCGCGGTCTCGGCGCGCGTACCCTTGGTCGACCATGACTGACGGGCCGCCCATCTCCCTGCTGATCGTCGACGACCACCCCGTCGTGCGCGACGGGCTGCGCGGGATGTTCGCCTCGGAGCCCGGCTTCACGGTCCTCGGCGAGGCGGCGGACGGCGTGGCGGCCGTGGCCCTGGCCGAGTCCCTCGACCCGGACGTGATCCTGATGGACCTGCGGATGCCGGGCGGCGGCGGGGTGGCGGCCATCGCCGAGCTGAGCGGGCGCGGCGCCCGGGCCAGGGTGCTGGTGCTGACCACCTACGACACCGACTCCGACACCCTCCCGGCGATCGAGGCGGGGGCCACCGGCTACCTGTTGAAGGACGCCCCGCGCGACGAGCTGTTCGCCGCGGTGCGCGCGGCGGCCGCCGGACGCACGGTCCTCTCCCCCGCGGTCGCCTCCCGGCTGGTCTCGGCGGTCCGCTCCCCCGGCAACGAGCCGCTCTCCGCCCGCGAGCGGGAGGTCCTCGCCCTGGTGGCGCAGGGCACCTCCAACCGGGAGATCGCCCGGGAGCTGTTCATCAGCGAGGCCACCGTCAAGACCCACCTCACCCACCTGTACGCCAAGTTGGGCGTCAACGACCGCGCGGCCGCGGTGGCCACGGCCTACGAGCGCGGCATCCTCGGCTAGGGCCGGCCCGCGCTATCCCTTGCCGGAGAGCCGCTGGCTGATGACCTTGGACACCCCGTCGCCCTGCATGGAGACGCCGTAGAGCGCGTCGGCGACCTCCATGGTGCGCTTCTGGTGGGTGATCACGATCAGCTGGGAGCTGCCCTTCAGCTCCTCCATGATCCGGATCAGCCGCTGGAGGTTGGTGTCGTCCAGCGCCGCCTCCACCTCGTCCATGACGTAGAACGGGCTGGGCCGCGCCTTGAAGATCGAGACCAGCAGGGCGACCGCGGTCAGCGAGCGCTCGCCGCCGGAGAGCAGGGAGAGCCGCTTGACCTTCTTGCCCGGCGGCCTGGCCTCCACCTCGACGCCGGTGGTCAGCATGTCGGAGGGGTCGGTCAGCATGAGCCGCCCCTCGCCGCCGGGGAAGAGCCGCGAGAACACGCCCTCGAACTCGCGGGCCGTGTCGTGGTAGGCGGCGGTGAAGACCTGCTCCACCCGCTCGTCGACCTCCTTGACGACCTGGAGCAGGTCTGCCCTCGTCTTCTTGAGGTCGTCGAGCTGCTCGCTGAGGAACTTGTGCCGCTCCTCGAGCGCGGCGAACTCCTCGAGCGCCAGCGGGTTGACCTTGCCCAGCTGCTTGTAGGCCCGCTCGGCGGCCCGCAGCCTCCGCTCCTGCTCGGCCCTGACGAAGCGCCGCGGCTGGTTGCGCGGGTCCTCCGGGTCGTCGGGCAGCACCTCGCCCTCCGCCGGCGGGGACGGCGGCACCGGCTGGTCGGGGCCGTACTCGGCGACCAGCACCCCCGGCTCGACGCCCAGCTCCTCCAGCGCCCTGGTCTCCAGCTGCTCGATGCGCAGCCGCTTCTCCGCGCCCAGCACCTCGCCGCGGTGCACCGAGTCGGTCAGCTTGTCCAGCTCGTCCTTGAGTTCCCGACCGGCGGCCCGCTCGACCACCAGCGCCTGTTCGCGCTCGGCCCTGGCCCGCTGGGCCGCCTCGCGCTCGGCGCCGGCCCGCTCCAACGAGGCCTCGACGTGGGCCAGCAGCTGGCGGGCGCCGTCGGCCACCGCGCCCGCGACCTCGGCCTCGTACCGCATCCTGGCGCGCCGCCGCTCCGCGCGCGCCCGTGCCTCCCGCTCGGCGCGCGCCCCACGGTCCAACGCGTCCGCCCGGCCGGCGAGCCCCTTCACCCGCTCCTCGTGGGTACGGACCTGGAGCCGCGCCTCCATCTCGGTCTGCCGGGCGTTGGCCCCGTCGGCGGCGAGCCGGTCGCGCACGGCGGTGTCCGGTTCCTCCTCCGCGTCCGCGGACTCCTCGGCCACGGCCAGCCGCTCGGCCAGCTCCTCGGCCTGCTCGACCGCCCTGGCCAGGTCCTCCTGGGCCCGCGCCACCGCCGCCTCGGCCCGCTCGGCCTCGCCGGCGGCGCCCCTGGCCTGGCCGGCGAGCCGGCCCAGGTCCTGCGCCACCTTCGACTTGGCGCGCTCGGCGGCGCTGCGCCGCTGCGCGAGGTCCTCCACCCTGGCGGCGGCGGTCGCCCGGCGCTCGGTGGCCGACCGCTGGGCCTCCGCCAACTCGGCGCACCGCTCGGTCAGCTCGCCCAGCTCGGCCGCGGCCTCCGCCACCGACGCCTGCACCTCGAGCAGGCTCGGCGCACCGGCCGAGCCGCCCTGCGCCAGGTGCCGGGAGAGCACGTCCCCCTCGGCGGTGACGGCGGTCAGCTCGGGCCGGGACGCCAGCAGTTCCAGCGCGTCCTCCAGGGTGGCGACCACCACCACGCCGCGCAGCAGCCGCCGGACCGCGGGCAGCAGCTCGGGCGGGCCGCTCACCAGGTCGGCCGCCCGCCGGCCGCCGTCGCCCGGCCCCGTCGCGGACTCCTCGTCCGGCACGCCGCCGAGCAGCAGCGCGGCGCGGCCCGCGTCCTGCTTCCGCAGCAGCCGCAGGGCCTCGACGGCGGTGGCCGGGCCCTCGACGGCCACCGCGTCGGCGGCCGCGCCGAGCGCGGCGGCGACCGGGACCTCGAAGCCCTGGGCCACGGTGAGCAGTTCGGCGGCCGGCCCGAGCAGCCCGGCCAGCTGGTCGCCGGCGGCCAGCAGCGCGCCGCTGCCGTCCTTGCGGCGCAGGCCGAGCGCGAGCGCGTCGTGCCGCGCCGAGACGGCGGCCCGCTCCCGCTCGGCGGTGCCAACGGCGTCCCTGGCCCGGCCGAGCTCGGCCTCGGCGGCGGCGAGTTCCCGCTTGGCCGCCTCGTGCTCCTCGGCCAGCGAGGTGTCGTCCGCGTCGAGCCCGGTCACCTCGGCGTTCAGCTCCTCGTAGGCGCGCTGCGCCTCGGCGGCCCGCTCGGTCGCCTCGTCGCGAGTCGCGGCGAGCCGGTCGATCTGGGCCTGGGCGGTGGCGGCCCTGCTGCGGGCCGCGTTGGCCTGGCCGTGCAGCCTGGCCAGGCCCTCGCGCCGGTCGGCGATGGCGCGCGCCACGTCCTTGAGCCGCCGCTCCTCCTGGGCCAACCGGCGCTCCAGGTCCGCGCGGTGTTCGACGGTGTCGTCGAGCGCCCGGCTCGCGGCCTCCAGGGCGGCGGTCAGCTCCGCCTCCTGCTCACGGATCCTCGCCGCCTCGCGCTCCATGTCCTCGGGGTCGCGGCCGCGCCGCTCCTCCGGCGCCTGGGAGGTGGCGCTGGTGACGCGGGCGTCGGCCAGGCTGATGGTGGAGCGGACCCGCTCGGCGAGCTGGGAGAGCGCGAACCAGGTGTCCTGGGCGCGCTGCACGCGGGGCGCGAGCGTCCGCACCTCCTGTTCGAGCTCGGACTCCCGGCGCATGGCCTCCTTGAGGCGCGCCTCGGCGGCCTCCTTGCGCTCCTTGCGGGCGGCCTCGTCGGCGATCTCGGCGCGCAGCGCGGCCCGCTGGGCGACCAGGTCGTCGGCGAGCAGCCGCAACCTGGCGTCCCGCAGATCGGCCTGGATGACGGCGGCCCGCCTGGCCACGGCGGCCTGCCGGCCGAGCGGCTTGAGCTGTCGCCGCAGCTCGTCGGTGAGGTCCTGGACCCGGGCGAGGTTGGTCTGCATCGCGTCCAGCTTCCGCAGCGCCTTCTCCTTGCGCTTGCGGTGCTTGAGGACGCCGGCGGCCTCCTCGATGAAGGCGCGGCGCCCGGTGGGGTCGGCGTGCAGCACCGAGTCGAGCTGGCCCTGGCCGACGATGACGTGCATCTCGCGGCCGATGCCGGAGTCCGAGAGCAGCTCCTGGACGTCGAGCAGCCGGCAGGTGTTGCCGTTGATCTGGTACTCGCTGCCACCGTTGCGGAACATGGTCCGGGTGATGGTGACCTCGGTGTAGTCGATGGGCAGCGCGCCGTCGGAGTTGTCGATGGTGAGGGACACCTCGGCCCGGCCGAGCGGCGGACGGCCGGTGGTGCCGGCGAAGATGACGTCCTCCATCTTGCCGCCGCGCAGCGACTTGGCGCCCTGCTCGCCCATGACCCAGGAGAGCGCGTCCACCACGTTGGACTTGCCCGAGCCGTTCGGCCCGACGACGCACGTGATGCCGGGCTCCAGGCGCAGCGTCGTGGCCGAGGCGAAGGACTTGAACCCGCGCAGGGTCAGGCTCTTGAGGTGCACGCCGTGCGACTCTACCGGGCGGGTGCGCCACTTCGCCCTTTTCACGGTTCGCCGTTTCGGCGCCGGTGCGGGCGGGCACATCAGTGAGTAGACCAGATGGGCTGGTGGCCGGACATGACGAAGGGACGCCGAAGCGTCCCTCGCATTATCCGCTGGCGGTGCCGTCGCGGCCCGTCCTCGCCATTGAGGTCAGGTCAGAGCGGGCTCCGCCTTGGGCATGTCGATGCTGTCGAGCACCGAGTCCCCGTGCCGAGCGGCGGCGGCCAGCGCGTCGTTCTCCGCCTGAACCCGGAGGAGCTGGGTCTCCAGGTCCTGCACGCGCTGCTGAAGCCGTCGCATCTCGGCGAGGACTCGGGGGTCGGAGCCGCCGACGTGTCCGAGAAGCGCCTTTGCCATGATGGATGGTCCTCCACACTGAGTGACCGACCGAAGCCGTTGGTGGGTCGTGAGGGATTGTGCCCGCGACGTTCGCCTTGCCCTCAGTTCTCAGGGCCACACGGCTGAGATGCGCGGGAGTTTCAGCGTCTCACCAAAAAGTGGGACGGTCAACACGATCACACCGCGTAGAGGCCGGGGCGGCGGGGCCATGGGCGGCCTCCGAGGGGCGGCTCCGGTTACGTTCCGCTGGAGCGCTGGGTGGTCCCCGGGCAGTTGCTGGCCGCAGCTTTGCACGTCGGAGCGGGGTTGGCAAGCAGTTTCCGGGACATTCCCCGGCGGCGGGGTGGCGCTCGTCAGCGAACGGCGAAGTCCCGGTACTCCCCGCGCGGTGTGTCCCATATCTCTGTGACGCCGTCCACCCGGCCGGGCGTGTCGCCCTCCCGGAGCCAGCCGAGCAGCCGCTCACAGCGCTCCCTGGGGCCCTCGGCCACCACCTGGACGCGGCCGTCCGCCAGGTTGAGGGCGAAGCCCCGCAGTTCGCCGATCTCCAGGGCGGCGGCCCTGGTGTACCAGCGGAAGCCGACGCCCTGCACCAGGCCGCGTACCCAGGCGGTCATCCGGACGGGCTCGGCCGGGTCTTCGGGTGGGGGAACGGGTCGGTCCATGTGACGCACGCTATCCCGGGTTTTCACTTCCAGGCACTTCCGTCGCGGTCTCCATGCCGTACAGTCACGCGATGACACTTCACCCGTTCGGGTGATCAACGATCTTCACTGAGTAACGAGGACGGTGCTCTGGATGGGACGCCATCGCCGACGCCGGGGGCACGCGCGCACAGGCCTGGTCGGTGCCTCCGCAGCCCTGACGGTGGGCGCGGTGGCCGTGGGAACGGGCCTGCTGCCGGGACTCGGTGAGAGCCTCGGCCTGAACAACGACACCGACGACGTCCGGGCCCAGGAGCAGCGGACGCCGACCCGGCCGGGCACTCTCACGCCCTCGCCGTCCACCGAGTTGGGCGGGCAGCGGGAGGAGACGCCCGAGGAGGCGCCGAGCACCGAGCCGGCCGAGGAGACGACGCGGCCGAGCGAGGAGTCGCCCTCCCCCACGCCCGAGGAGTCGTCGCCCGAGCCCACCACGCCGGCGCCCGAACAGACCCCGGAGGAGACCGAGTCCACGACGCCGGCGCCCACCACGCCGACCGAGGAGCCGGAGCAGACCCCGAGCGACCCGCCCACCTCCGAGGAGCCGTCGCCGGCCACGGACCCGGAGACGGCCATGGCCGAGGCGGTGCTGACGCTGGTCAACGAGGAGCGCGCCAACGCCGGCTGTCAGCCGCTCACCCTGGACACCGGGCTCTCCCGGCTGGCGGCCGACTTCAGCCGGGACATGGCGGAGCGCGGCTTCTTCGACCACACCGACCCCGACGGACTGACCCCGTGGGACCGGGCGCTCACCAGCGGCATAGCCAACCTCGGCGGCGAGAACATCGCGCGCGGCCAGCAGGACGCGCAGGCCGTGATGGACGCCTGGATGGCCAGCGACGGACACCGCGAGAACATCCTCAACTGCGAGTTCACCACGTTGGGCGTCGGCGTCCACCTGGGCGACGGCGGCCCCTGGTGGACCCAGGACTTCGGCTACTGACCGGCGGACGTCACCTGGGCGGCCGCTGGCAGCGGGGGCAGTGGTAGCTGGAGCGGTTCATCCACGGGGTGCGACGCACCGGTGTCCCACAGCGACGGCACGGCTCGCCCTCGCGGCCGTAGACGTCGAGCGAGCGGTCGAAGTAGCCGGACTCGCCGTTGACGTTGACGTAGAGGCTGTCGAAGCTGGTGCCGCCGACGGCGAGCGCCGCCCGCATCACGTCCCTGACATGGCCGACCAACGCTGCCGTGCGCGGCCGGGTGAGCGAGGCCGTCGGCCGGTCGAAGTGCAGCCCGGCCCGCCACAGCGACTCGTCCGCGTAGATGTTGCCGACGCCGCTGATCAGCGACTGGTCGAGCAGGGCACGCTTGATGGTGGTCCTGCGGCGGCGCAGCGCCAGGTGGAACGCGTCCTCGTCGAACTCCGGGTCGAGCGGGTCGCGGGCGATGTGCCCGATGACGTCGGGCAGTCCGTCGGCTCCGAGCGGGTGCAGCGAGAGGCCGCCGAAGGTGCGCTGGTCGACGAAGCGCAGCTCGCCGCCGCCGGCGTCGGCGAAGGTGATCCGGACCCTGAGGTGCTTCTCGTCGGGCGCCCGGCCGGTCTTGACGAGCAGCTGACCACTCATCCCCAGGTGGGCGAGGAGCGCGAGTTCGGAGCCGAGCGGCAGCCACAGGTACTTGCCGCGCCGGCGCACGCCCGAGACGGACACGCCGCGCAGCCGGTCGGCGAAGTCGACGGGACCGGCGAGGTGCCGGCGCACGGCGCGCGGGTGCAGCACGTCGGCGCTGACGACCGTGCGGCCGCCGACCCAGCGCTCGAGGCCGCGCCTGACGACCTCGACCTCGGGCAGCTCAGGCACCGCCGGCGCCCTCCTCGTCCTCGTCCGGCCGGCTCTCGGCGGCGCGCCGCGCGTCGACGGCGGCCCGGATCGCGCGCCAGGCCGTCTCGGCGGCCTGCTGTTCGGCTTCCTTCTTGCTGCGGCCTGTGCCGGTGCCGTAGGTCTCGCCAGCGACACGGGCAGCAGCGGTGAAGGTCTTCTCGTGGTCGGGACCCGTCTCGCTGATCACGTACTCGGGCACACCCAGGCTCTCGGCCGCGCTCAGCTCCTGCAGGCTGGTCTTCCAGTCGAGACCGGCACCGAGGTTGGAGGAGCGCTCGATCACCGGGTCGAAGAGCCGGTGGACCAGCTCGTCCGCCGCCGCGAGCCCCTGGTCGAGGTAGACCGCGCCGATCACGGCCTCCAGGGTGTCGGCGAGAATCGACGCCTTGTCCCGGCCGCCGGTGCCCTCCTCGCCCCGGCCGAGCCGGACGAAGGCGCCCAGGTCGAGACCACGGGCCACCTCGGCCAGCGCCCTGGCCTGCACGACGGCCGCCCGCAACTTGGCGAGCTGGCCCTCGGCGAGGTCCGGGTGCTTGCGGTAGAGGGTGTCGGTGACGACCAGGCCGAGGACCGAGTCCCCCAGGAACTCGAGCCGCTCGTTGGTCGGCAGGCCACCGTTCTCGTAGGCGAAGCTGCGATGGGTGAGCGCACGCACCAGAAGGGCGGGCTCAAGCCGGTAGCCGAGCCGCCCTTCCAGAATCGCGAGGGACGAGGCTGTGTCCTCCGACGCCTGGGGTTGCGACCTCCTGGCGTGTGACATGAAGCCTGTCACCCGCCGATCAGACCTCGAGGACCTGGCGACGGTTGTACGTGCCGCAGTTGGAGCACGCGGTGTGCTGCAGCCTCGGCTCCTGGCAGCGCTCGCAGCGCACCAGGTTGGGGGCAGCGGCCTTCCACTGCGACCGGCGGTGGCGCGTGTTGCTGCGCGACATCTTCCGCTTCGGAACAGCCACGGCTACTTCTCCTGTGATTCGTCCCCGCTGGCGCGGGGTGCCTTCTCTTGCTTGCCGTCGGGTTCGGCCGGCCCTGTTCGGCCGGCGAACTCGCGCAGCGCCGCCCAACGGATGTCGACGGCTTCGTCGTGCTGGTGGTCCGGGTCCTGCGCGAGCGGCACCCCGCAGTCGGGGCACAGACCCGGGCAGTCCTCCCGGCACACCGGCTGCAGCGGCAGTGCGAGCACCACCGCGTCCCGCAGCACGGGCTCAAGGTCGAACAGGTCGCCCTGAAGGTACAGCGTCTCCTCGTCCCGCTCCTCGTCGGCCGGCTCGGCCGAGCGGCCGCGGCCTTCCAGGTCCGGGTAGGCGTACATCTCCTGGAAGTCCGCCTCGACCTCGCGGGCCAGCGGCTCCAGACACCTTACGCACTCCCCCGCCAGCGGCGCATGGACGGTGCCGGTGACCAACACGCCCTCCATGACCGACTCCATGCGAAGCTCCACGTCAAGCCTGGCCCCGGTCGGCACGCCGATGACCTCGACGCCGAGGTCGGCGGGGGCCTCGACGGACCGGGAGATCCGCTTGAGCGCACCCGGTCGCCGCCCCAGCTCGCGTGTGTCGAACACGAGGGGGGCTCGGTGATCAAGCGGGGCGTTCAGGGCTTTCTGCTTTCTCGCGATGGCGGTGGCTGCGGGAGCCGCGCGCCGCGGCTCCTCGTCGAGGGCCGGGCGGGCAGCGATGATCGGCCAAGGTGCCGCAGCCGAACAGTCAGCATACTTCACCGGCCGGCGGGCACCCAATCGGCGCCCGTCCGGGGCCGTCGGGGGTGGCCTCAGAGCTGGCCCTGCTGGTAGCGGCGCAACTGCTCGGCGTCGATCATGCTGGTGTCGAAGAGGCTGGTCTCGTCGAGCTGGCCCGAGGGCTGGTAGTCGTACGACGGCGGCTGCGCGGGAGGGGCCGGCAGCGCCGGCTGGCCGCCGTAGGGCGCCTGGGGGTAGCCGCCGGCGTCCTGGGCCCCGTAGCCGGCCTGGGCCGCGTAGGCGTCCTGTCCGTAGCCGTAGCCGTCGTGGGGCACCTGGGGCGCCTGGGAGTACGCGTCCTGCTGGCCGTAGCCGCCGGTGGACGCGGAGGGCGCGAGGGCGGCGTAGGGATCGGCGCCGTGGGCCTGGTAGCCGGCGCCGGCGGCCGCCGGCTGCTCGGGCTGTGGCACCCCGAGGTAGTCGTAGATGCCCTGCTCCTGGTCCTGCTCGTAGTAGGCGTCCTGGCGCCGGGCGCCGCCCTCGGCCGCCTCCCTGGCCTCCTGGGCGGCGACGTGCTCGGCGAGCTCGTCGATGGGGCGGTGCCCGGTGAGCTTCTGCCGGCCCCGGCCGACGGCCTCCAGGGTCTTGCGCAGCACGGCCTCGATCGAGCCGAACTGCGCCTCCACATACGCCTCGGCGTTGGCCAGCAGCTCGGCCGGATCGCCGCGCTCGGCGCCGAGCAGCTTCTCGCGCCCGCGGTCCACGGAGCCGATCGTCTTGCCCAGCACCACCTCGAAGTTGGCCAGCTTGCTGTCCACGTAGTCGTCGGCCTCGGCCTTGACCTCGGTGGCCTCGCGCCGCGCCTCGGCCAGGATCCTGGCGGCCTCGTTCCTGGCCTGCTGGACGACCTCGGTGTTCGCCACCAGCGAGCCGCGCTCGGAGTGCGCGGCCTCCACGATCCGCCGGGCCTCCTCCTGCGCCTGCGCCACGACGTGTTCGCGGTCGCCCAGCACCTCCTCGGCCTGGGCCAGGGAGCCGGGCAGCGCCGCGCGCACCTCCTCGAGCCGCTCGAGCAGCTCGGACCGGTTGATGACGCAGGACGCCGACATGGGCATGCTCTTGGCGCTCTGGACCGCCGCGACGATCTCGTCGAGTTTCTGCTGTACGTCCACGAGGCGACTGTACGGCCAACGGGGCGCGCCCGGGGGCCGTTCACCCCGCCCGAGGGCGCGTCAGTCGCGGCGCAGCTTCTCGCCCAGGGCGCGCAGCACGGGCTCCGGGACGAGGTGCGAGACGTCGCCGCCCCAGGTGGCGACCTCCTTGACCAGGCTGGAGGAGAGGAAGCTGTAGATGGGGTTGGTGGGGATGAACATGGTCTCGACGCCCGAGAGGCCGTTGTTCATCTGGGCCATCTGCAGCTCGTAGTCGAAGTCGCTGACGGCCCGCAGGCCCTTGACGATGGCGGGGATGTCGCGCTGCTTGCAGTAGTCGACCAGCAGGCCGTGGAAGGACTCGACCACGACGTTGCCGTAGCTCTCGGTGCACTCCTCGATCAGCGAGATCCGCTCCTCGACGGTGAAGAGGCCCTGCTTCGACTTGTTGATCATCACGGCGACGTGCACGACGTCGTAGAGCTTCGAGGCGCGGGCCACGATGTCGAGATGGCCATTGGTGATGGGGTCGAAGGACCCCGGACAGACTGCGCGGCGCAACGGTCTCTCCTCGCTCTTCCGGTCCGTCATGACCGGTCCCTGACGTGGTGGTCGGCGATCCGGCCATACCAGAGCGTTCCCTCGCCGTAGCGGCGCGAACGCAGCTCCTGGAATCCGGCCGGCCAGCGGAAGGGGCCCCCGCGGGTGCTCCGCTCCACGGTGACGATCGCGTCGGCGGCGAGCCAGCCGTTGCCGGCCAGTGTGAGAAGGATCTCGCGGAGGTCGTCGTCGGTGACCGCGTAGGGCGGGTCGAGGAAGGCCAGGTCGTACGGCGGGCCCGGGGCCGGCGTGGCGGCCAGCTGCTCGGCGCGCGCGGTGCGCGGCTCGGCGCCCGGCAGGCCGAGGGCCCTGATGTTCTCCCGGATGGTCCTGGCCGCCCTGGCGTCCTGCTCGACCAGCAGGGCGTGCGCGGCGCCCCGGGAGAGCGCCTCGAGACCGACGGCTCCCGAGCCGCCGTAGAGGTCGAGCACCCGGGCGCCGTCCAGCGGTCCCCAGAGGGCCGACCAGGTGGAGAAGAGCCCCTCCCGTGCCCGGTCCGAGGTGGGGCGGGTGCCGCCGCCCGGCGGCACGGCGAGCCGCCGCCCGCCGGCGCTGCCGGCGATCACGCGCGTCATCTGCGTCCTTCGCGAAGCTCGATCCGTGGGCCGTCCCCACCACGCTATACGGGACGCCGGTCACCGGGACCGGCAGGCCCCACGGACCTCGCGCGTCAGAACGCCTCCCAGCGGCGGGCGGCCAGGCCCGCGGTGATCTCGTCCGGGTAGACCTCGCAGACCAGCCGGCGGTCCGGGGTGCGGTCGTGCTCCAGTTCGTAGAGGCAGATCTCGGTGTCGTCGGCCATCAGGAAGGCGTGCTCGTAGAGCGCGCACCACCGCCGGCCGTCGGGCCGCGGGTAGAGCTCGGGCAACCGCTCGATGTCGTAGCCGCGGGCGCCGGCGAGCAGCTCGACGACCTCGGCTCCCGGGCGGTCGTGGTTGGTCGCGCGGCGCAGCAGCCGCCTGGCGTGGTCCCCCGGGTCCGCGCCCGGGTAGCCGCGCTCACCGGGGATGCGGACGCCGAGCGCGGCGGGCCTGGCGGCCCCGAACGCGGCGCCGGGCCAGGCACCGTCCATGAACATCCGCTCGAGCTCCGCGACGGACGGGACCTGCCGCTCCGGCAGCGCCTCTGGCCGATCGGTCATGCGGAATCCTCCCGGTGTGCCTCTCCTGAACCCGCCCCTGGGCGCACTCACCGTAGTGCCTCGACTGCGGTCCGGGTGACCGTTTTACCGAAACCGGAACGGCGGCGCCAGGGGCGGAAATGCGGATACTTCTATGACGATCGGGACGAGCGGGAGGATCCCGCTCCGGTCAACTCTCCCTCGGTTCACCCGCCGTGCCCACGAGGGCCGGCGAGACGTATCTGGACCAGGAGAGACAGCCGTCCGGCGGGCAGTACTCCGGGCGGCGCGGGTCGTGGCCGAGCTCCCTGAGCTTGGTGCGCACCGAGTCGGGGGTGCGGCCGAACCTGGCGGCTACGCGGGCTATCGTCTCGCCGGCGTGGAAGCGGCGGGTCAGGTCCTCCTCGTGCTGCGGGACCCAGGGGGCGCCGTGGCCGGGGAAGAGCTCGCGCAGGATGTCCCGGTCGGGGATGGGCTCGGCCACGTCGGCGGCGAGGGCGAGCGCGCGCAGCCCGCGGTTGAGGGCGATGCGGAGGGTGGGCACGTCGGCCAGCGGCATGGTGAGCGTGCCGGAGGCCAGCGGCGCGCCCGGGGCGCCCTCGCGCCGGCCGGTCAGGGTCAGGGTCACGGTGATGTCGTCGTCGCTGGCCAGCTCGACGCGGAAGATCTTGTCGCCGAGCGGCAGTTCGTTGATGTGCCGGAATGCCATGCGAGCAACCCCCAGGGGTCCTGACGACGCGCCGTCCTGGTCGAGGTCGGCGCGCCGTGCCTTTCGACTGCCTGGATTCTCGCAGGCGGCACTGACAACTGACGGGCCGTCAGGTGCTCTCGGGGGGCGGCCCGGGTCAGCCCTTCTCCAGGAACTCCTCGCGCTCCGCGTCGACCAGCGAGTCGAGCGCCGCGCGCAGCTCGGGCGAGCCGGCGAGCTCGGGGTCGGCGGTGACCAGCGCGGTGGCCTCGTCCCGCGCCTCGGTGATCAGCTCCTCGTCGTCGATGACCGCCAGCATCCGCAGGCTGCTGCGCCCGCCGGACTGCGCCTCGCCCAGCACGTCTCCCTCGCGGCGCTGTTCGAGGTCGATCCTGGAGAGCTCGAAGCCGTCGGTCGTGGCCGCCACGGCCTCCAGCCGCGACCGGGCCGCGCTGCCCTCCGGCGCCTCGCTGACCAGCAGGCACAGGCCGGGAGCCGAACCCCGGCCGACCCGGCCGCGCAACTGGTGGAGCTGGGAGACCCCGAACCGGTCCGCGTCCATGATCACCATCACGGTGGCGTTGGGCACGTTCACCCCGACCTCGATCACGGTGGTGGCCACCAGCACGTCCACCTCGCCGGCCGCGAAGCGGCGCATCACCTCGTCCTTGGCCTCGGGCGCGAGGCGGCCGTGCAGCACGGCGAGACGCAGCCCGGCAAGCGGGCCGCCGGACAGCTGCTCCGCGACGTCGAGCACGGCGAGCGGCGGGCGCCGCTCCTCGCCCTCCTGCTCCCGCTCGCCCTGCTTGGCGGCGGCCTCGTCCGCCGGGTCGTCGCCGATGCGCGGGCACACCACGTACGCCTGGTGGCCGGCCGCCACCTCCTCGGTGACCCGCTGCCAGGCGCGCTCCAGGAAGTGCGGCTTGTCGCGGGCTGGCACCAGGTGGCTGGCGATCGGCGAGCGGCCCTCGGGCAGTTGGTCGAGGACCGAGGTCTCCAGGTCGCCGAAGACCGTCATGGCGACGGTGCGCGGGATCGGCGTGGCGGTCATCACCAGGAGGTGCGGCGGACGCTCGCCCTTCCCGCGCAGCGCGTCACGCTGCTCGACGCCGAACCTGTGCTGCTCGTCCACCACGACCAGGCCGAGGTCGTGGAAGCGCACCACGTCCTCGATCAGGGCGTGGGTGCCGACGACGACGCCCGCCTCGCCGGTGGCGGCCTGGAGCAGGGCGCGGCGCCTGGCCTGGGCGCCCATCGAGCCGGTCAGCAACGCCACCCTGGTGCCGTGCTCGGCGCCGCCCAACAGACCGCCCTCGGCCAGCTCGCCGAGCATCTCGGTGATCGAGCGGTGGTGCTGCTGGGCCAGCACCTCGGTGGGGGCGAGCAGCGCGGACTGGCCGCCCGAGTCGGCGACGGCCAGCATGGCGCGCAGCGCCACCAGCGTCTTGCCGCTGCCGACCTCGCCCTGGAGCAGCCGGTGCATGGGGTGCTCCAGGGCGAGGTCGGCGAAGATCTCGTCACTGACCTGGCGCTGGCCCTCGGTCAGGGTGAACGGCAGCCGGGCGTCGAAGACGTCGAGCAGTCCGCCGGGGGCCGGCCTCCTGGGCACGGCGGGCTGCTGGGCGGCGGCGCGCCGCCGGCGGGCCAGCGCGACCTGGAGCACGAACGCCTCGTCCCACTTGAGGCGGGAGCGCGCCTCGGCCACGTCCGCCCTGCCGCGCGGCCGGTGCACCTTCTCGAAGGCGTCGGAGAGCGGCAGCAGACCGCGCCTGGCGCGCAGCGCGGCGGGCAGCGGGTCGGCGAGGCCGGCCCAGCCGGTGGCCTGGAGCGAGTCGAGCACCACGGCGACCGACTTGGCGATGCGCCAGGACTCCAGCTGCTTGCACGCCGGATAGATGGGCAGCGGCCGGCCGGCGAACTCGGCGACGGCCTCCTCGCCGGCCTCCTCGCCGAGCAGTTCGTAGGCGGGGTGGGAGAGCTGGAGGGTGCGGTTGAACCGGGACACCTTGCCGGCGAACATGCCGCGGCGGCCCGGCAGCAGCACCTTCTCGTGGTGGCGCACCGCGCGGTGGCCGAAGAACACCAGTTGGAGCCGGCCCCTGCCGTCCGTGAGGGTCACCTCCAGGCGCAGCCCGCGCCCGCGGTTGAACGACAGGGAGCGGGCGTCGGCGATCTCGGCGACGACGGTGACGTGCTCGTCGAGCGGCAGGTCGGCGAGCCCGGTCAGCTCGCCGCGCTCGGCGTACCGCCTGGGGTAGTGGTGCAGCAGGTCGCCGACCGTGTGCAGGTCGAGGTGGGTGGCCATCACCTTGGCGGTGGTGCCACCGACGACCTTTCCCAGGGGTTGGGCCAGGGGTTCTCGCGGGGCGGTCACGCTGCCATTGCACACCATGGCGCCGACAGTCGGCCGCGCGGGCGCGCGACGCCTCAGGCGCGCGCCGCTACTCGACGCCGATCAGCAGCGGCGCGCTCTGGCCGCCGGCGCACACCACGGTGTCCACGCCCAGGTGGCCGCGGCGCACCTGCTCGGTGAGCCGGTCGGCGAGCCCGGCCGGCGCGGTGCCGCCGAGCACCAGGGTGACCAGCTCACCACCGCCGGTCAGCATGCGCTCCAGCACGTCGCCCGCGACCTCGGCCGGGTCGTGGCCGATCACCACGACGTCGCCGTCGACGAGCCCGAGGACGTCGCCGGCCTGGCAGACCCCGGCCATGGTCCACGACTGGCGCTCGGCGACGTCCACCTCGCCGAAGCGGGTGGCGCGGGCCGCCGCCGTCATGGCGACCACGTCCTCGTCGAAGCGGCGCTCCGGGGCGTGCACGGCCAGCGCCGCGAGCCCCTGCACCGGGGAGCGGGTGGGGACGACGGCGACCCGGACGCCGTCGACCCTGGCCTGTTCCGCGGCGGCGGCCGCCGCGTGCCAGAGCTCGTCGTCGTTGGGCAGCAGCACCACCTCGGCGGCGCCCGCGGCGTGGAGGGCGGCGGTCAGTTCGCCGGCTCCCGGCGCTTCGCCGGGGCGCGCGGTGAGGGTGGCCGCGCCGGCCTCGGCGCAGAGGCCGGCCAGCCCCTCGCCCGGCAGCACGGCGACCACCGCGCGGCCGGCGCGTGGCGGGCGCGGCGGGGCGGCGGTCTCGCCGGCGAGCGCGGTGATCCTGATCCGGTGCGGCCGGCCCGCCTCGATGCCCGCCTCCACGGCGGAGCCCGGCTCCGCGGTGTGCAGGTGGACGTGGAACAGGCCGTCCCCGCCGCCTATCACCAGCGAGTCACCGAGCGCGTCGAGCCGCCGGCGCAGCGCCGCGGCGGCCTCGTCGCCGGCTTCGAGCAGGTAGATGACCTCGTAGGAGTCGTGGGTCGCCACCGGACACTCGGCGCCGGCGGCGGCGCCCGAGGCGGCGTCGAGGCCCCCGGCGCGGCCGAGGCGGTCGCGGAGCGGAGCGTCGGGGGCGCGGCCGGAGAGCGCCGCGTCCAACGCGTCGAGGACGGCGACCAGGCCGCTGCCTCCGGCGTCCACCACGCCCGCGGCGGCGAGCACCGGCAGCTGTCCTGGCGTGGCGGCGAGCGCCCGGCGGGCGCCGGCGCAGGCCGCCGCGACCACCTCGGCGGCGCTGTCGCCCGGCGCGCCCTCGGCGGCGTCGGCGGCGGCCGTGGCGACGGTGAGCATGGTGCCCTCGACGGGCCGGGCGACCGCCTCGTACGCGCCGGCCGCCGCCCGGCGCAGCGCGCGCCGCACGGCGTCGGCGTCCGCGCCGCCGGGCCCCGGGTCCCCGCCGGCTCCGGCCTCGGCCAGCACCTCGGCCATGCCGCGCAGCAGCTGGGCCAGGATCGTGCCGGAGTTGCCGCGGGCGCCGATCAGCGCGCCGTGCGCCATGCCCCGCACCGCCTCGGCCAGCGTGGGGCGCCCGGTGGCGGCGGCCGTCACGGCCTGGGCCGCCGACTCCAGCGTGAGGTAGAGGTTGGTGCCGGTGTCGCCGTCCGCCACCGGATAGACGTTGATGGCGTCGATGTCCTCGCGGGCGCCGCCCACGGTGTCCAGCGCGATCCGGCACCAGCGCCGCACCGCGTCGGCGTCCAGCGGCTGCGGCACGGGGGTCCTCCTGGAGAGCGGGTCCTGCGTGGCCGGCGGACGGCCGGTGGCAGCTTATGTCAGGGCGCCGCGCGCGGATCAGCGCGGTCGGGGTGCCAACGCGTGCCCGTGGTGGACGGGACCGATGCCGGCGCCGAGCGGGAAGCCGGCCCGGATGGCGCCGGTCACGTACTCCTTGGCCGCGGCCACCGCCTCCGGCACCTCGTCGCCGACGGCCAGCCGGGCGGCGATCGCGGAGGCGTAGGTGCAGCCGGTGCCGTGGGTGTGGCGGTTGTCCAGGCGGGGCGCGCGCAGCCAGTGCTCGGTGGTCCCGTCGGTCAGCAGGTCGGTGGCGTCGCCCGGCAGGTGGCCGCCCTTGACGAGCGCCCAGCGCGGCCCGTGGGCGAGCACGGCCTCGGCGGCCCGCCGCAGGTCGTCCTCGTCCCGCACCGTGACGCCGGTGAGCTGGGCGACTTCGGGCAGGTTGGGGGTGGCGACGGTGGCGACCGGGAGCAGCCTGGTGCGCACCGCGTCCAGCGCGTCGGTGGCGAGCAGCGGGTCGCCGTGCTTCGAGACGCCGACCGGGTCGACGACGACGGGCACGCCCAACGGTCCGAGCAGGGCGGCCACCGTCTCCACCAGTTCGGCGGTGGCGAGCATCCCGGTCTTGACGGCGGCCACCCCGATGTCGTCCACCACCGCCCTGAACTGGGCGCGGACCGCGTCCGCCGGCAGCTCCCAGACGCCCTGCACGCCGAGGGAGTTCTGCGCGGTCACGGCGGTGAGCACGCTCATGCCGTGGGTGCCGAGCGCCAGCATGGTCTTGAGGTCAGCCTGGATGCCGGCGCCGCCACCGGAGTCGGAGCCGGCGATGGTCAGCACGCGCGGCGGCGTGCCCTGGGGTATGGCCATGGCTCGACGGTACCCAGGCGTCGACGAGAGGCCCGCGCTACCCCGCGAAGTGGTCCCAACCGCCGGCCTTGTCCCAGGCCGCGCCGTCCACCGTCACCCGCGGCGCGCCGCGCCCGCGCGCCGGCAGCACCTCGCCGATCGGCCGCCAGCGCGCCGGGAGCTTGGTCTCCGGCGGGAAGGCGGCGACGATGGCGTGGTCCTCGCCGCCGGTGAGCACCCAGTGCAGCGGGTCGACGCCGACCGCCTGCCCGATGTCCGACATCTGCGCCGGGATGTCGAGCGCGGCCGAGCGGATGTCGATCCGCACCTTGCTCGCCTGCGCGATGTGGTCGAGGTCCGCGATCAGCCCGTCGCTGACGTCCGTCATGGCGGTGGCGCCGAGCGCGGCGCCCGCCGGTCCCGCCGGGTAGGGCGGCTCGGGGCGGCGGTGCGCCTCGACGAAGGCGCGTGGGGAGCGGAAGCCGCGCGAGAGCACGGCGTGCCCGGCGGCGGACCAGCCCAGCCACCCGGTGACCGCGATCAGGTCGCCGGGCCTGGCGCCCGCACGGGTGACCGGCTCGCGCCCGCCGAGGTCGCCGAGCGCGGTGATGGAGACCATGATCGTCTCGCCGCGCACCACGTCCCCGCCGGCCACCCCGGCGGCGGCCACCCGACACTCGTCGCTGATGCCGTCCATCAGCTCCAGGGCCCAGGTGACGGGGAGTTCCGCGGGCACCACGAGACCGATCAGCAGGGCGGTCGGCACGGCACCCATGGCGGCGATGTCGGCGAGGTTCTGGGCCGCGGCCTTGCGGCCGACGTCGTAGGCGGTGGACCAGTCGCGGCGGAAGTGCCGGCCCTCGAGCAGCATGTCGGTGCTGGCGACCACCCGCCGGTCGGGCGCGGCGACCACCGCGGCGTCGTCCCCCGGACCAAGTCGCACGGCGGGCGCGTCACCGATCCGGGAGGTCAGCTCCCGGATCAGCCCGAACTCCCCGAGCTCCCCCACAGTCCCCTTCACTCAGCTCTCCTCATGCTCATCTCGCCGGCCCACGGGTCAACCTGCCGTGATCAGCACTCGCCGCAGTCTCCCAGTGCCGGTCACGACGCGCTACGGTAGCGCCCCCGTTCCTCGTAGCCGCCGTGGAGGACCCGTGGTACAGGCGTACATCCTGATCCAGACCGAGGTGGGCAAGGCGTCCACCGTGGCCGACGTCATCTCCAAGATCCCGGGGGTGCTCCAGGCCGAGGACGTCACGGGCCCCTACGACGTGATCGTGCGGGCCGAGGCGAACACCGTGGACGAGCTGGGTCGGCTCGTGGTCGCCAAGGTGCAGCGGGTGACGGGTATCACCCGGACCCTGACCTGCCCTGTCGTGCACCTGTGACGCCTCGTATGCTCGCCGGGTGCGGTTCCCGATACGCCGCGGCCTGCTGGCCGCCACAGTGCTCCTGGCCGCCGGCGCGTGCGACGCGTCCGCCGGCGGCCCCGAGGTGACGGCGCCCTCCCCGACGGGCGAGGCACGCGAGGCCTGCGAGGCGCTGGTCGACGCACTCCCGGAGGACGTGGACGGGCAGGGGCGCGGATCGGCGGCCGAGGACTCACCCTACGTGGCGGTCTGGGGCGACCCGGCGATCGTGCTGCGCTGCGGGGTGGCCGAGCCGGCGGTACTGACGCCGGGCACCGAGAGCTACGACCCGGCCGGCGCGGAGTTCGTCGGCGTGAACGACGTCTCGTGGCTGCTCGAGGAGCGGTCGGACGGCGTCCGCTTCACGACGGTCGAGCGGGCCATCTACGTCGAGATGACGGTCCCCGACGACTACGCCCCCGAGGTCAACCCGCTCCTCGACGTCGCGGCGCCGATCGTCGACCACGTCCCCCCGGACGAGCTCAACTCCCCGCCGGACGAGGGCCACGGCGACCACGGCTGACGCGAGCGCTTGGCG
>NZ_JAVREM010000035.1:0-63587 GCF_031845425.1 Streptomyces millisiae | reverse complement strand
GCCCGCGGTCGCGTTGAGGACGAGCTCGCCGTGCGCGCCGGCCTCCGGGAACGGCAGCAGTCGCACGCCCTGGTTGGCCCGCTGCCACTCGGCGTAGGGCGGGTGCCCCATCGCGTCCGGCTCGGTACGCGCCAACGTCCGCCGCACGTCGCGCGTCCCGATGACGACGTCGTGCCCGAGCCCCGCGAGCCGCCCCGCCAGGGCGCGGCCGACCATCCCGGTACCGAGAACGGCGATCTTCATGTGCACTCCCATATTGTTTCTGTTCGAGAAATTCCAGCTGTGCGGACAGGTCCGCCGGGGTCAGCCGTTCACCAGCCCGTCGACGGCGAGGCTGTCGGCGACCTGCCGCAGATGCGTGAGCTTGCCGTCGCGGACCGTCCAGATGTGGATGAACCTGACGTCCGCACTGTTTCCCCGCTTGGTCACACAGTGGTAGTGGCCGAGCGCGCAGACGTGGCCCTCGTCGTCCGCGTAGTACTCCTCACCCACGGCGTGCAACGCGTCGAACCGCTCGAAGAGGGGACCGAAGAAATCCCTGCCCACGCTCTCGAATCCGTGGTAGACACCGCCGCCTGGGAAACCAGGCGTGATGTCCCAGACGATGTCCGGAGCGATTACCTCCTGGAGTACGGCCGGGTCGGCCTCGGAATCGTAGATCCTGCGCACGAGGGAAATGTTGGACGACACGGTTTTCTCCTCGAGAAGGCTGTACGGTCGCGCTTTTCAGCATGGCACGGAATGTGGGTGCCGAGGGTGGGCGGGTTTTGTACCAGGCTGAAGGGGCGCGCACTGCGGCCCGTCGCAAGAGGCGGGTAACCGTTTGGCGATAACGCGGTTCCGGTGAATCCGATGGGAGGGGAAACGGCGCCGGGAATCCCCTCAGCCGGCGGTGTCGCGCGCGCCGCAGTCCTGGTGGGTCGCCGCCCAGGAGGCGAGGAAGCGCAGCCCCTCGGAGGAGCGCGAGTCGGGTTCGGCGATCCAGATGATGAGCTGCTGTTCGGGGTCGGCTTCGCAGGTCAGGGCGTCCCAGTCGAGGGTGAGCTCGCCGGCCAGCGGGTGGTTGAACACCTTGGTGCCGCCGGTACGGGGGGCCACGTGGTGGCCTCCCCACCACTGGCGGAACTGGTCGTCCCGCACCGACAGCTCGCCGACCAGCGCGGTCAGCCCCGGGTCGTCGGGGCGGGCCGCGGCCCGCCGCCGCAGCACGGCCACGGCGTTGCGGGCGGAGTCCTCCCAGTCCGAGTACAGCGACCGCATGGCGGGGTCGGTGAAGAGCTGCCTGAGGTAGTTGCGCCGCTGGTCGGGGATCTCCGAGAAGTCGGTGCTGAACAGGCCCTCGGCCATCGGGTTCCAGGCCAGGATGTCCAGGTTTCGTCCCAGGATCATGGCCGGGGTGACGCTGAGCTCGTCCAGCACCGTGCGCAGCTGCGGCTGCGTCTTCTGCCGGGTTCTGGGCCGCCTCCGCCCGACATCCCTGCCGGCCAGCTCGAACAGGTAGTCGCGCTGGTCGTCGTTCAGGTGCAGGACCCGGACCAGGGAGGACAGCACGGACGCGGAGGGGGTGGTGCGGCCCTGCTCCAAACGGGTGTAGTAGTCGGTGCTGATGGCCGCGAGCCCGGCCACCTCCTCCCTGCGCAGGCCGGCCACGCGCCGCCGCCCTCCGGTGTCGGGCAGGCCGACCGTGCGGGGGCTGAGTTCTGCGCGGCGGGCCTTGAGGAATTCGCCCAGCTCGGCGAGGTGCGCGTTGCTGGTCACGCCGACCAGCATGCCACCGTTCGCCGGTCGGCCGGGTGGGACAGTTTTGTCCCTGGAAAGGCCCGGCCCGGCTCAAGGGCGGGAGCTTCGGTGCGCCCGTCCGCGCTCTATGGCTATTCGACGATCTCCGCGGTGACGTCGTCGCCTTCGAGCAGGTCGAACTGGTCGGGGGAGGTCACGGCGCACGGTGTCAGCCCGCGACAGGTGCGCCTGGCTGGATGCTCGCCACGTCGCGGTTGACGATTCCGATCTCGGGTGCCAGCCGGCCGGAGAGCAGCCGCGACTCGGCCGCCGCGGCCGAACTCGTGCTCTCGCCGAGGAGATCCCGGAGCCGGACGCCGCCTGAGGCGACGCCGCGAGAGCCCGGGCTCGCCGTCCCGGCCTTCCGAGGGACTCACGGCCTCATCGGACGCGGGTCCAGGTTCCGGTGAGCTGGACGAACTCGCCTCCGATGACGGAGCTGGCCATACATGCCCCCTCCGCGTAGTCCTCGATATGGGTGACCCTGTCGCCGGACTGTTCGCTCCAGCGCACGACGTACAGGCCGTCGCGGACCTTGACGGTCGTGTAGTCCATCGTCTCGGTGCGACCCTCGATCGCGCCCCCTCCGTCACCAGGAACGTGACGCTGGTCGGTGAGTTGAAGGTGATTTCCACCGTGAAGTGGCCGAGCGGTGTGTTCGGGCCGAGATCAGCCAGCCAGGTCTGCCCCACGCTGGGAAGCGTCGCGTCTGTCTCCATTTTCACACCTTCGTTCCGTTGATCGAACTCGTAACCAGGTGACGGTGACCCGGAGGTCATGCCAGGTTCTTGGTGAAGAACTCGTCCAGCTTGTCGAACGGGATCAGGTCTGTCCGGTCGTACAGGTCGACGTGGTTGGCACCCGGGACGACCGCGAGTTCCTTCGGCTCCGCCGCGAGCTCGTAGGCGTCCTCGCTGAAGTAGCGGGAGTGGGCGTGCTCACCTGTGATGAACAGGAGGGGCCGCGGCGAGACCGTCTTGATGTGATCTGGCAGCGAGAAATTCATGTACGCCATGGTGCTGGTCAGGGTGAACTGGGTGGGGGCGTTGTGGTGGTAGCCCTGCGGCGTGGTGTAGAACTCGCTAAACTCGGCGCCGATCGGATTGGTTTCCGGGGCGACCCCGATGGATTGTCGCGGGGCGAGCGCAGGATGCCCGGCCTCGAAGTCCGCGTACCGCTGCTCCGCGAGTTCGTCGAGGATGCGGATCCGTTCTTCCTCGGTGAAGGAGTCCCGGTAGCCCTTCGAGTAGATTCGGGAGATGTCGTACATGCTTGCTGTCGCGACCGCTTTGACGCGTCGGTCGACCTGTGCCGCGCTGATGCCGAATCCGCCGCTGCCGCAGATGCCGATCACGCCGATGCCCTCTCGGTCCACGAAGGGGCGCGTGCCAAGATAGTCCACGGAGGCGCTGAAGTCCTCGACGAAGATTTCGGGCGAGGTGACGTGGCGCGGTTCGCCGCCGCTGTAGCCGTTGAACGACGGGTCGAAGGCGAGTGCCACGAAGCCGCGCTTGGCCATGTTCTGGGCGTAGATGCCAGATCCCTGCTCCTTCACCGCGCTGTGCGGTGGGCCGATGATGACCGCCGGATACCGCCGGGATTCGTCGAAGTCCTTCGGCCGGTACAGATTGGCCGCGAGAGTGATGCCGAACCTGTTGTGGTATGAGACCGGGGTCCGGGTGACGTCCTCGTCCAGGTCGAAGATGTGGTTGTCCGTCACGGGCATTGCCTTCGTTCTCCTCCGAGGGGCCGGTGAGCCATGTGGCACGCGGCTCCTCCTGGTGTCACGCGTGAACGCTCTACGGGTGGAATGATCCCGGGCAGCAGCTCCCTCGCATTACTCTCAGTAGCAGACGCAAGAGTACGCTTATGGCTATAAAACGAACATTCGTCCTGTGCAGTGGTTGACCACAGTGCCACCCCCCTCGTCGGCTCTGGAGTCGCGCTGACATCCGATGCGGCGCCGTGGTCGTCGCGACTGGCGTGGATGGCAGGCGAGCGGGCCAGGACCGCCAGGGGGCATCGCGACCGAGTCGATGGCGAACCGCTTCGCCGACGCGGCCGTCTATCGCTTCAACTCATCGTGCGGGCCGGGCTGGCCGGGTGTTCTCGGGGTACGCGAAGCGAGTCACCACCAGGTGGCGGCGGCTCAGCCCCGAGACCTCCGAGCCGAGTTCCTCGACCACGCCGAGGAACTCGTGGCCCATCGGCGTGCGCTCTTCGGAGGCCGGCATGTTGTGGTACGGGTGCAGGTTGCTCCCGCAGACGCCGGCCCTGACGATGCGCGCGATCGCGTCGCTCGGCTGCTCGATGATCGGGCCGGGCGTGTGCTCGACGCGGACGTCGCCTGCGCCGTACATGAAGGCTGCTCGCATGAGTGAGGCTCCTGAATGGTCTGCGTAGGCCGAGAACGGCGTCGAGTCGCGCCGGCCGCGTTCGCTGTCGCGACCGCCATCGGCTCCGCACGCCGATCGTTCAGGCTCGCACTCACTCACAGCTCCGCACAGGGGAGGGTTTCCTTCCTGGGTGCATTACTCCCTGGAAGAACTCAGCCTCCCTCGCCCCCCGCGACGGGTGCAAAGCCGGACCTATGGCCTCCGGCGGACACCCCAACGGGCTGCGTGAGTTCCTCAATGCGCGCCGCGCGCAACTCAGCCCCTCGCACCGTGGGCCTGCCCGAAGGCACCGGCATGCCCCGGGTACGCGGGCTGCGTCGGGAGGAGGTCGCGCGGCTGGCCTCGATCTCCACGGACTACTACACCCGCATCGAGGCGGGCTCCGCCGCCGTGGGCACCATCGCCATCCAACTGGTCAAGCAACTCGGCGCCGACGTCGTGATCGACTACAAGCGGCAGGCATTCGAATCGGTCCTCGACGGCTATGACGTCGTCCTGGACACCGGGACGGCCGAGGGTTGGAACCCCGCGTCCTGGGGCACTGGGCCCTGCGTACCCACGTGGCGGCCGTCCTCCGGGACGGCCGGGGGCTGGAACGACGGCCAGGTACAGCACCGCAAGTACGGCATGGAGGGTTTGCGGCCGTTCTCCGGGACGGCGAGGGCTTGGAACGCCGCACACATCCCGGGCCTGCGGATCATCGTGGGCGGTACTAGCCGATCTTTGGATCGCCTCTGTGGGGTATTTGTGGGGCAGCAGGCGCCAGGATCCGGAAACTGCCTAGTCAGAGCTCTGTAGCGGGGAGACTGTAAATCTGCTGGCTTTGGGCGGGTGCCTCTCGGAGGGGCGATGAGGACGGGTCCCGGGCGGCACGTCGCTGTTCCTGCCGGGGGGTTGGTACCCCTCACAGGGGCAATGAGGACAGGCGTCCGAGGCGGAGGACCACCGCCTGGCGCTCATGTTGGTACCTCTCGCAGGGGCGATGAGGACCGTACCGGCATGCGGCCCCAGGGTTGCCGTCGGCGGCCTGTTGGTACCCCCCGCAGGGGCGATGAGGACGGGGGAGGGTCGGGTCGCGGCCGACCATCAGGGCGGCGTGTTGGTACCCCTCGCAGGGGCGATAAGGACCAGGAGGCCGTGATGCACCTCCTCACCCGGGCGTCCAGTTGGTACCCCTCGCAGGGGCGATGAGGACCCCAGAGTAAAGCCGCAGGTGAGGCTAGGCAGTGACCACTGAGCGCGAAGGCGTTTTGCAGCGGACCTTCGGTCGTGTCGTTGGGCCCGGCGTGTTGCTGAAATCGCGGAGGGCCGCACCCTTCCGATGATGTCATCTTGGCCCCAGGTCTGTGCTCCGAACTGAGACTGGCTACACGAGGAAGGGAGCGAGGGTGAGTGCCCATCTGAGTGACAACGGGTGCGGATCGCCGTGGTCGGCCGTGGACGTCGGAGGACGGATCGTGCTGGTCAGCGGGCTGTTGCGGCCCGCCCTGCTGGGGGGTGGATTGCATGGCATGCAAGAGGTCAGGAGTTCAATTCTCCTTAGCTCCACAGGTCAGAGGCCCCCTCCCACAAGGGAGGGGGCCTCTGAGTGCCTATCTGAGTGACTAACGTCCTCACTCCGGATGCAAGTGCACGAAGTGCAGCAGTCGGACAGTAGGGATATGAAGCTGTGCCGGAGTTCCCTTGGCGGCCACACGGTGGGCCAGGTGCCGTGCCGAGCGCGGCTCCCGCCCTCTCGACCACGCCGCCGAGCGGCTGTGGGCGCTGATTCCCGTCGTACCCCGGTACGACGTCCGCCCCATGAATCAGCCCGCGGTACGACCGGATCGGGTTCGTTCCGTTCCTAGCGTTGCCGGTGAGGCGCCCGACGGGCGCTCGACGCAGAGGAAGGGGACGCGCATGATCGAGGCACGGCTACTGACCAAGAGGTACGGAGAGAAGACCGCGGTGGACCGGCTGGACTTCACCGTGCGGCCGGGTACCGTGACCGGCTTCCTGGGGCCCAATGGCGCGGGCAAGTCCACCACGATGCGCATGATCGTCGGTCTTGACGCCCCGACGGGCGGCTCTGTGACGGTGAACGGCCGCTCCTACGCCGGGCACCGGGCGCCGCTCCAGGAGGTCGGCGCGCTCCTGGAGGCGAAGTCGATCCACCCGGGCCGTTCGGCGTACAACCACCTCTGGGCGCTCGCGTTGACGCACGGGATCTCCCGCGGCCGCGTCGACGAGGTCATCGACCTCGCGGGTCTCGGCAGTGTGGCGAGGAAGCGGGCCGGGGCCTTCTCGCTCGGCATGGGGCAGCGGCTCGGCATCGCGGCGGCACTGCTCGGCGATCCGCAGACGGTGATGTTGGACGAGCCGGTCAACGGCCTCGATCCGGAGGGCGTGCTGTGGATCCGCAACCTGCTGACGGGGCTGGCGGCCGAGGGGCGGACGGTGTTCGTCTCCTCGCATCTGATGAGTGAGATGGCGTTGGTGGCGGACCACCTGATCATCGTGGGACGCGGCCGGCTGCTGGCCGACACGACCGTGCGGGAGCTGGTCCGCGAGGCGGGCGGCGACACGGTGAAGGTGGCGACGCCGGACCCGGCGCGGTTGCGGGACGTCCTGGCGGTGCCGGGCGTCGACATCACAGGACAGGTCGGCTCCGAGGAACTGCACGTCACCGGGCTCACCACCCGCGAGATCGGTCTGACGGCGGCGGAGCACGGAATCCCGTTGTTCGAGCTGAGCGCGCGGACGGTGTCGTTGGAGGAGGCGTTCATGGACCTGACCAGGGATGCGGTGGAGTACCACGGGACCACGACCGGCGCCGACGCCCTCGGGAGGGTGGCATGAGCACTCTCACCGCGACCGTCGAGCCCCGGCCGGAGCCGGCCGCTCCGTCCCGCCCTCGCTACCGGGTGACCGGGCGGCGCGTGCTGCGCTCGGAATGGGCCAAGCTGTGGTCCCTGCGCTCGACGTGGATCACGCTGACCCTCGGCCTGTCGTTCCTGCTGGCCTTCGGGCTGGTCGCCGCCTGGCAGTTCGAGTCCGGCGGCCTGAATGATCTGGATGACGACTTCGAGGGTGCCACGGCCGTGGACCTGGCCCTGTTCGGGGTGCCCTTCGCGCAGCTGGCCCTCGGTGTCCTCGGCGTGCTGGTGACGGCGGGCGAGTACTCGACCGGCATGATCCGCTCGACGCTCGCGGCGGTGCCGCGCAGGCTGCCGGTGCTGTGGTCCAAGGCGGCGCTGTACGGTCTGGTGGCGCTGCTGGTCGGCACGGTCGGCGCGTTCGTGGCCTTCCTGGTCGGTGGCGGGATCCTTTCGGGCACTTCGGTGGCCCAGAGCCTGTCGGACGCGGGTGTCGCGCGGAGCCTGCTGGGGGCCGGGCTCTACCTCGGCCTGATCGGGGTGATCAGCACGGGTCTTGGCGCGCTGTTGCGGTCAGTGGCGGGCGGCATATCGGTGCTGGTCGGCGTCTTGATCCTGGCTCCCGGCCTGGTCCAGCTCCTGCCCGGCTCCTGGCGGGACGACATCAGCCCCTACCTGCCGAGCACCGCGGGGGAGTCCATGTTCGCCCTGACACACGACGCCTCTACCCTGTCCCCCAGGGCCGGCCTGGCGGTGTTCCTCGCCTGGACGGTCCTCGTGCTGGCGGGGGCGGCGTACCGGCTCGTGCGCGGCGACGCCTGACCCGCCCGGGCCACAGACAGGTGACATCCGTGAGCATCGACGACGCCGGCGGCATGGGCCCGTTGGTCGCCCGGCTGAACCGCGTCGGACAACGCTTGCGGCGGGCGGACCGCGCCCGCCCGTGGGTGCTGGACACCACGCTGGTCGTGCTGGTCGTCGTGGTGTTCTGCCTGCAGGACCTGGCGCCCGAGGGCTCGGGGGACGACGGCCCGGACGAGCTGCGGCTCACACTCATCGAGCCGCCGCTGGCGGCGACGCTGGCGCTACAGGCCGGTCTCGTGCTGCCTCTCCTGTGGCGGCGGCGGAAACCGCTGGTCGCCTTCGGCGTCATCACGGCTGTGTTCCTGCTCCAGTGGTCACTCGACGTCGTACTGTACGCGGACGTCGCCCTCTTCGTCGCCCTGTACAGCGTGGCCCTGCACGGACGGCTTCGGCAGCTGCCCTGGGCCTGCGCCGTCATGGCGGGCGCGATAGTGCTGGTGGCGCTCCGGGTGTCCCCGTCCGTGTCCGTCTGGGGGGCGCTGTTCTTCCTGTTGTCCACGGCGACCGCGGCCTTCGCGCTCGGCCTGGTGATCAGGATTCGCCGGGCCCAGCTCGCCGGGCTCCGGGAGCGGGCGGCCCAGCTGGAGGTCGAGCGCGACCAGCGCAGCAGGCTGGCGACCGCGACCGAACGAGCCAGGGTCGCCCGCGAGATGCACGACATCGTCGGACACAACCTGGCCGTCATCGTCTCCCTCGCCGACGCGGGAGCGTACGCCAGCGACGCGGCCCCGGAGCGCGGCAAGGAGGCGCTGAACCTGATCGGAGACACCGGCCGGCAGGCTCTCGACGAACTGCGCAGGGTGCTCGGCGTGCTGCGCGAGGCGGCGGACGCCCCGACGTCCGGGGCCATGCTCAGTCCACAGCCCGGGATCGCGGACATCGACCTGTTGTGTGCCGGCGTGCGGGCCGCCGGTCCTGAGGTCGTCTACCGTACGGTCGGTGACATGGACACGCTGGACAGAGGGGTGCAGTTGACGGCGTACCGCATCGTCCAGGAGGCCCTCACCAACACTCTCAAGCACGCTGGTGCCGACACCCGGGTGAGCCTGTCGATCGCCGTGGAGGACACCCGGCTGGAGATCCGGGTGCGGGACACCGGCTCGCCGGGCCCGATCACACCGCCTGACGAGGAAGGACATGGCCTGGTGGGCATGCGTGAACGAGCGGCACTCTACGGCGGGGTCGTCCGTGCGGGGCCCGCGACGGCCGGCGGCTGGAACGTGGAGGTCATCCTCGACCTCACCCCTCAGGGCGGTGCCCAGTGACCACTGTGCTCATCGTGGACGACCACCAGCTCCAGCGCTACGCGTTCCGTATCCTGCTGGAGTCCGTCCCCGAGATCGCCGTGCTCGGTGAGGCCGCGCACGGCGCCGAGGCCGTCCGCCTGGCGGCGGAACTACGCCCCGACGTCGTGCTCATGGACGTCCGCATGCCCGGCATGGACGGCATCGAGGCCACCCGCCGCATCGTCGACGCCGGCGACCGCTCCCGTGTTCTCGTGCTGACCACCTTCGACCTCGACGAATACGTGCATGCCGCCCTCCGGGCGGGCGCCAGCGGCTTCCTCCTGAAGGACGCGCGTCCCGAGGAACTCCTCGCCGGCATCCGGGCCGTCGCCGTGGGCGACGCCGTGATCGCTCCCGCACTCACCCGCCGCCTCCTGGACGAGTACGCGCAGCACGTTCCGCGACCGGACGACATCGCGGTTCAGGAAGCGAGGCTGAAGGCTCTCACCGATCGCGAGCGCGAGATTCTCGTGGCCGTCGGGAAGGGCTGGACCAACACCGAGATCGCCGCCCACTTCGTCGTGGCCGAGTCCACCGTCAAGAGCCACGTCCGGAGAATCCTGGCCAAGATCGGCGCCCGCGACCGCATCCAGGCGGTGATCTTCGCCTACGACCTCGGGCTCGCTCGCCCCAGGACCGGTTGAGCGGGCGAGGGAGGCGACCCGCCTCGGCCGCGGCCGGCGCTATGGTGGACGTAAGCGGACGGATGTCCGCTATCGGTGGGTGTGTCGGGCGGCTGTCCGGCCGGGGCAGGGGATGTCGGGTGTGAGCCCGTGAGGAGGGGAAGTGGAGCCCAGAAACGACGCGCCCCAGCGCTCGGACGCGCAGCGCAACCGGGAGCGGATCCTGGCGGTCGCGCTGGCCGAGCTGTCGCACGCCCCGGACGTCCCGTTGAGCACGATCGCCCGGAAGGCGGGGGTCGGGCAGGGCACGTTCTACCGGAACTTTCCCAACCGTGAGGCGCTCGTTCTGGAGGTCCACCGTCACGAGGTGCGGCTGCTCACCGAGGCCGCCAGGAAACTGCTGGAGACCCGGCCGCCGGACCAGGCCCTGCGTGAGTGGATGGACCAGCTCGCGCGCTTCGCCGTGGCCAAGGTCGGCCTGTCGGGGGCGATGCGTCAGATCGTCGGCACGACGGATGCCGCGGCGCAGCCGGGATACGCGTTGGTGGTGGAGGCGATCGAGGCACTATTGGCGGCCAATCACGAGGCCGGCACCATTCGCCCGGGGGTGACGGCCGACGACTTCATCCTGGCCATCGCCGGCGTCTGGCAGCTCGACGGCCGGGGGGACTGGGAGGCGCAGGCCACCCGGCTCCTGGACCTTGTCATGGACGGACTGCGCGCGGGAGCGCCTGGGCGCGGCTGACAGCTGGTCACCCACGACGGCCGCGCGCCGCGTGCTGGGGAGTGGTCCCGCTTCATGCGAGTGCGGAGAGGTCCTCCGGGGTGAGGGTGATCGATCCGGCGGCCATGTTCTCCGCCAGGTGGGTGAGGGACCCGGTGCCGGGGATGGCGAGGGTGACGGGGGAGGAGGCGAGGAGCCAGGCCAGGGCGACCTGGGGGACCGTGGCGCCGTGCCGTTCGGCGACCCGGGCGATGCCGTCGCCGGTGAGGTCGCTCGTGCCGCCGCCGAGCGGGAAGAACGGCACGAAGGCGATGCCGGCCTCCTCGCAGGCCGTCAGGAGTTCGACGTCGTCGCGCTTGCCGGCGTGGAAGTGGTTCTGGACGGCGGCGATGGGAGCGATGGCGCGGGCCTCGGCGAGGTGGCCGGTGTCGACGTTGCTGAGGCCGAGGTGACGGATCAGGCCCTCGTCGCGCAGCGCGGCGAGCGTTTCGAAGCGCTCGGCGACGGACTCGCCGTGCGGGGGGTCCATCATTCCGACGCGGAGGTAGACGAGGTCGAGGCGGTCGACGCCGAGGGTTTCGAGGTTCGCCTCGATCATCGGCCGCAGGGCGGCGGGGTCCGTGGTCTGCCGCAGCCCGCCGTCGGGCGTCTGCGACGGGCCGACCTTGGTGGCGATGACCATCCCGGCCGGGTAGGGGTGGAGGGCGTCGCGGATCAGGGCGTTGGCGCTGACGGTGCCGTCGTCGCTGCGGTAGAAGGAGGCGGTGTCGATGTGGTCGACGCCGAGTTCGACGGCGCGGCGCAGGACGGCGCGGCCGGTTTCGGGGTCGCGGGCCGGTCCGGTGAAGCCGTTGGTGGACAGCCGCATGGCGCCGAAGCCGATCCGGTTGACCGGAAGGTCGCCGCCGAGCAGGAAGCCGTGGGGGGTGGGGGAATCGAGGTTCATGGTCAGTCCGGGTCAGTCGGTGATGACGGCGTCGCGGTGGATCCACTCGGAGCCGTGGGCCGCCTTGTACAGGAAGTCGGCCACGTCCGCGCGGCTGATCGTCGGGTTGCCCTTCATCGGGAGGCGCTCGCCGACGAGGTAGCTGCCCCTGGCCGGGGCGTTGGTCAACCTGGTCGGGTAGACCAGTGTCCACTCCAGGCCGCTGGAGCGGATCTCCTTCTCGGACTGTTCCTTGTTGGCGTAGATGTTCCGCAGGAACGTGCTGTACATGACCTTCTGGGTGGCGCTCGCCGACTGGTAGGTGTCGCCTACGCCGAACGACGAGAGCCACACCAGTCGGGAGACGCCGGTCTCGGCGGCCGCGCCGATCACGGCTGCCGAGGCGCGGGTGAAGAGGTCGTCGGCGCGCACGGACGTTCTCCTGCCGAGGGCCGAGATGACGACGTCCTGGCCGGTCATGGCCTTCGCGACGTCGTCGCGGGAGGTGGCGTCTCCGGCGACCACCGTGACGCGGCCCGCCAGGTCGGCCAGCGCCTCCGGCCGGCGGGCGAGGGCGGTGACCCGGTCTCCGGACCGGAGCGCCAGGTCGACGACATGGCGACCGGTGGGGCCGGTCGCGCCGAGGATGAGCAGCTTCATGGCAAGGGAACCTCCCTGCGTGTGGGCGGTCGCGGGCTGTCCTTCGCTGCCACTGACGGAGTCCGTGGCGTTGTCAGGCCAGCCCAAGCGGACAACTGTCCGGCATGCTGGCGAGCGTACTGGACAGCTGTCCGGTTAACAAGCGAGGGGCGGGTCAGGCGGCGGAGGTCGGGCGCGGCCTTCGGCGTCGCCCCCCCCGCCGCGGGTCGGCTCGGCTCGCGTCGCGCCGGCCGTCTTCCGGGGTTCAGTTCCGGTGGGGCTCTCTCGGTGGGGGCTCGCCGGCGGGGGTGCGACGCTCCGCGTCGACGTCCTGGGGTCCCCGGAGGCTTCGGGGGTCGGCTTTGGCCGTGGGTGGTAGCTCGATCCCCCGTGCGCGCAGGGAGTCGGCCACCTTCTCCAGCAGCCTCAGTAGTTCGTCTCGCTCCTCGGGTGTGAAGTCGTCGAACAGTGACGCCGCCGCCTTCTGTGACGGCCCGAGCTCCTGCTCGGCCACCCGCCTGCCGGCCTCGGTGAGCTCGACCAGCTTGACCCGGCGGTCGTGCTGGTGGCTGACGCGGCGGACCAGGCCCTCCTTCTCGAGGCCGTCCACCAGGACGGTCATGTTCCTCGGGGACATGCCGAGGGACTCGCCGAGCTCACTCATGCCGGCCGGTTCGCTCTTGATGGTCAGGCCGAGAAGCACGCTGGCGCGGGGTACCGTCATCCCGCCGCCCGTGGGCATGTTCGCGTGCATCCACTGCCTCAGACCCTTGCGTAGGTTCGCGAATCCGGCGAGTAGTTGGTGGCCTGTGGGCGGCGAGGGGGGCTCGCCGGCCGGTCTGGAACCGGGAGCTGAAGTTGACAACTGTTTCCTTGTCACTTGATAATTCCCTAAGGGTTACATTGACAATGCTGGCAGAGGTGGCGTCGCGTCGGCAACCGGCGGTGAGGCGTCACCCGTGGGTCGCGGTCCAGGCCGGCAGGGCCCACGCGAACCAGGACGGGACAATCAGCCATGGACCAGGCCAAAGCGCGGCGCGTTGTCGTCATGACCGGCGTCACGTCGGGTCTCGGCGCGCACGCGGTGCGGATCATCGCCGCGCTGCCCGAGACGCGGGTCATCGTCGGCGCACGGGGAAGCGGACGAGCGGTCCCGGCCGGCGTCGAGGTCGTCCCGCTCGATCTCGCCTCGCTCGACAGCGTCCGGGAGTTCGCCGACGAGGTGACCCGGCGGCTCGGTGACGCCCGCATCGACATCCTGGTCCTCAACGCCGGCATGCAGACCGCCACCACCGAGGCGCGGAGCGCGGACGGCTACGAGCTGACGTTCGCGGTCAACCACCTCGCCCACTACCTGCTGGCCCGGCTCCTGGAGCCCCACCTGGCCGACGGCGGCCGCCTGGTGATCACCACGAGCGAGACGCACGACCCCGCCGTCACCCCGATTGCGCCCAGGACCCTCGAGCCGCGGACGCTGGCGCACCCCGACAAGGGCGGATTCGGCACGGGCATCCGCGCCTACTCGGCGTCCAAGCTGTGCAACCTGCTGACCGCGCAGTCCCTCGCCGCGCTGGAGTCGGTCAGGGCCCGCCGGATCACCGTGGTCGCCTTCAGCCCGGGCCTCACCGGCGGCACCTCGCTCGGTCGGGACAGCTCCCGTGCCAGGCGCGCGTTCGTCGGGATCCTGATGCGCACCGTCTTCCGCGCGGTCGGCCTCTTCCGCCCCGAGTACGTCATGGGCACCCCCGAGCGCGCGGGCGAGGCGCTGGCCGAGGTCTCGCTGGGGATCCTCACCCTGCCGCCCGGCCGGATCTACGTCTCCCTGGTGAAGGGCGAACCGAGGTTCCCCGAGCCGTCGGAACTGGCGCGCAGCCGAGACGCCCGGGACCGGTTGTGGCGGGAGAGCGCGGCCATGGTCGGCCTCGGGTAGGGGCCGGGCGCGGGAGCGCGTACGACGCGGGGCCGTCGTGGCGGCGAGTGTCGGCAATGGCGCGCGCTCCCGGTCGCTCGTCGTGGGGTAGAACGTGCCGGACGGAGCTTACCCGGGCCGCCTCGGTCCGTCGGGCGGTCCTCCGTTCGGCTTCTCGTCCTTCGGGGAGACGGGCCTACGCGCGCGTCGAGGCGAGTTCGACGACGGTGATGTCGGACGGCGCGCCCACGCGGACCGGCGGACCCCAGGCGCCGGCGCCGCGGGTCACGTATAGCTGCGTGTCGCCATAGCGTTCCAGGCCGGCCACGGTGGGATTGGCCAACCCGCTGGTCCGGCTTCACCCAGCGCCACCCCAAGGCACTGGCCGCGGCGGCCCTCGTGATCCTCGCGGTCCCGACCCTCTCGCTGCGCCTTGGCTCATCCGACCAGGGCAACAACGCCGAGGGCAGCACCACCCGAGAGGCGTACGACCTGCTGGCCGAGGGCTTCGGCCCCGGGTTCAACGGACCGCTGCAGATCGTCGCCGAGACGCCGAACGAGGCGGACCGGCAGGTGATGGAGGCCCTGACCACCGACGTCGCGGCGGCCGACGGCGTCCAGCGAGCGGCGATGCTGCCGATCCCGTCCGAGACCGGGGTGTCGGTGATCGAGGTCGTGCCCACCACCTCGCCGCAGGCCGAGGAGACCGACCAGCTCATCGACCGGCTGCGGGCCGAGGTCATCCCCGAGGCCGTGGGGGACGCCCCCGTCGAGCCGCTGGTCGGCGGCTCGACCGCCCTCTTCAAGGACTTCGGCGCCGGAATCACCGACAAGCTGCCGATGTTCGTCGGGATCATCGTGGGCCTGGGCATCCTCCTGCTGCTGGTCGCCTTCCGCAGCGTGGCGGTGCCGCTGACCGCCGCCGTCATGAACCTCATCGCGGCGGCCGGAGCGTTCGGCATCCTGGTGGCCGTCTTCGGATGGGGCTGGGGCTCGGAGGCGATCGGCGCCGGCCCCGGCGGACCGGTCGAGTCGTTCGTGCCGGTCATCATGCTTTCCCTGCTGTTCGGCCTGTCCATGGACTACCAGGTGTTCCTCGTCAGCCGGATCCACGAGGAGTGGACCCACACCCACGACAACCACCGCGCGGTACGCGTCGGCCTGGCCGAGACCAGCCGGGTCATCAACTCCGCGGCCCTCATCATGATCTTCGTGTTCTCGGCGTTCGTGCTCCAGGGCGACCGGATCACCTCAGAGTTCGGCATCGGTCTCGCCGGCGCGGTCGCGCTGGACGCGTTCATCATCCGCACCGTGCTGGTCCCGGCGCTGATGCACCTGCTGGGCCGGGCCAACTGGTGGCTGCCGGGCTGGCTCGACCGCCGGCTGCCGCACCTGGCCGTGGAACCACCGGACACGCCGCCCACCGAGGCGACGACCGCGGCGCGAACGCACGCCCGGGCTCACTAGGGCCTGTGCTCGCCGCGACCACCGACGCCCCGCCCCGGTGGTCGCGGCCGGCGCCGCGGCGCCGGCACGGTAAGCGCGGTGGCTGTCGTCTTCGTCCTGCCGCCGGATGTGCAGGCCGCGGAGATTCCGGCGGTCAACGGCGTCGGCCAGGTGCGGTCGATCGCCAAGCTCTACGGGGAGTTGCAGTCGGCGGCGCCGCACTCGGCCTCGCCGACGCCACGACGGACGCGTTGCGCAACGCTGCCACACCTCCGACGGACGGGCTGCTCGACGAGGTGCCGCGCGTCGAGACGGGCTTCTCCCTGGGGCACGTCGAGCCGTTTCCGGCGTTCCGGTTCGGCTCGGAGTCGGACCGTGCCTTCGGGGCGACGGGCTTGGGCGGGTCGTTCGCCGTCGCGGGCCCGGACACCGGCACGGGCTTCGCGTACGCGATGAACCGCACCGGATTTCGACTTTGGGACGATCCGCGTGAAGTGGCGCTGCGGGATGCGCTCTTCGTGCGGGTGCTCGGCGAGCGGCCTCAGCGGCCCAGCCCGAGCTCCGGGCGTTCCGACGTCTGACGTGCGCGGCCTGGCGGCCGCGTCCCCCTCGCCCGGTCAGTCGGGCTGCTTCTCCAGGTGGTCCAGGACACGCTTGGAGATCCGGGCGAGTGTGCTGAGCTGGCTCGGGGTCAGGGCGTCGATGAACAGGCGGCGGACGGGCTCGGCGTGCTGGGGTGGGGCCTCTTCGAGCGCCTTGTAGCCGGCCGAGGTGGCGACGACGAACGCTCCGCGTCCGTCGTCGGGGCATTCCTCCCTGGCCACGAGCCCGCGTTTCGCCATCCACGTGACCTGGTGGGACAGTCGGCTCTTCTCCCACCCACGAGTTTGGCGAGATCCAGGAAGCGCATCCGCCCGTGGCCTCTTTCGGTGAGGCTGGCGAGCACGACGTGGTCGGCGGCGGACATTCCGGAGTCGGCCTGGACGCGGCTGGGCAGCCGTCGGATGAGCGTCTCCCGCATGCGGACGAAGCTGTCCCAGGCGGCCCTCTACTCAGGCGCCAAGTTGATGCATCAACCTGATGGGGTTAGGGTGGTGTCCCGGCTGACGGATTCTGTCGAGCCGGATGGGATCAGCCCGGTGAGGAGAACGCATGGCGGTCGAGGTGAGGGACGTACCCGAGGCGAAGCGCTACGAGGCCCGCGTCGACGGAGAGTCCACGGTGGCGGGCGTCGCGCAGTACATCCGTACGGCGGAACTCGTCGCGTTCGTGCACACCGAGGTCGGGGCGGAGTACGAGGGCAGGGGAGTCGGTTCCGCGCTGGTCCGCACCGCCCTTGACGAGGCGCGCGCCGCGAACCTGCGGGTGCTGGCCACCTGCCCCTTCTTCGCGGGCTGGATCAGCCGGCACCCCGACTACCAGGACCTGCTGTACCAGTCCCGCAGCAAGGTCAGTGACTGAGGAACCGGAGTGCGGCGGTGACGGAGGCGGGTATGAGAGGTGGGTCTGAGCGGAAGGCGTATCGGGCGCGGTCGATCACGGTGACCTTCGAGGCCGGGCGCTGTCGGCACGCCGCCGAGTGTGTGAAGGGCCTGCCCGAGGTGTTCGACACGGCGAAGCGCCCGTGGATCCAGCCGGGCAACGCCACGGCCGAGCGCGTGGCTGAAGTGGTGCGGCGCTGTCCCTCGGGTGCGCTGCGGTACGAACTCGTGGACGGCGAGAAGGAGACCACCTGAGGGCGCACCGTGATCACCAGCGGCCGGGTGGGGGCCCGGGCCTTCGGGTGACGGTGCGCCGCGAAGATGTCCAGGCTGGTCGACCGCGGCTGGCCGCGCGAGCGGGACGACGGGCGGTTCACGCACGCTCCGGGGGCGCCTCGGATGCCACCCGCCGTGTGGTGCCCGCTCAGATCTGGTTGGCGCCACCGTCGACGTAGAGGTTCGCGCCGACGACGTAGCTGCTCTGTTCCGAGGCCAGGAAGGCCACGACCGCGGCGGCCTCCTCGGGTTGACCCATGCGGCCCTTGGGCACGGTCGCGGCGACGTTCTCCTTGACGGCCCGGGCGGTCTCCTCGTCGCCGAAGGCGGCGGTGCCCCCGGGGGTCTCGATCCATGCCGGCGAGACCACGTTGACCCGGATGCCACGGCCCTTGAGCTCTACGGACCACGTCCGCGCGAAGGACCGGACGGCCGCCTTCGACGCCGCGTAGGCGCCGAACGCCTCCATGCCACGGTCGGCGGCCGTCGAACCGACGAGGACGATCGAGGCTCCGTCGTTGAGCAGCGGCAACGCCTTCCGCACGGTGAACAGCGTGCCTCGGACGTTGACCGCGAAGGTCTGGTCGAAGTGTTCCTCGGTGGTCTCTTCCAGCGTCACGAACGAACCGATCGCCGCGTTCGCCACGAGCACGTCCAAGCCCTGGCCGCGCGCCCGGACCGCCTCGTAGAGCCGGTCCAGGTCCGCCGGCTTCGCGATGTCGCCGACGACCCCGGTGGCCCGGTCTGCTCCGATGGCCTTGACGGCCGCCGCCAGTTCGGACTCGCGTCGGCCGGTGACGAACACGTACGCGCCCTCGTCCGCCAGTCGTACGGCGGTGGCCAGACCGATACCGGTGCTGCCCCCGGTGACCACCGCCGTCTTGCCGTCCAGCTGTCCCATGTGGGTGTCTCCATCGCTCTCTCGACGCCGATCCGTTCGGCCCGTTCGACATCGATACTGCGGGAGACCGGGGATACTATCCATGATGTAGAGTCCCATATTCTTTACGTATCATCCAGGAGGTGCCGTCGGTGCTCGGCTTTCGGGATCCCGTGGCTGACGCGATCGGCCTGCTCCGGCCCCGCACGGTGATCGGGCCCAGCCTCCGGGCTGCGGGAGAGTGGGCGCTGCGCTTCGACCCGTTCCCGCACGTGCGGATCGGGGGCCTCGTGCGCGGCACCTGCTGGTTGATCCTCGAAGGGCACGAGCCGGTGCTCCTGCGGGCGGGCGACACCTTCATGCTGGGCAACCCGCCGCCCTACGTGCTGGCCAGCACGCTCGACGCGAACCCGCGCACCGCGGAGCCGGTGTGGGCGGGTGCCGAGGACGCGCTCGTGCGGATCGGCCCGGAGTCCGAGGAGGACCTCTACCTCTGCGTCGGGCACATCGCGTTCGACGACCGGAACGCGGCCCTCCTGACCGATCTCCTGCCGCCGCTCGTGATCGTCCGCGCGGCCGATCCACATGGCGGGCGGCTCGGGCAGCTGATCGATCTCCTGGCCACCGAGGTCGGGGTCACCGCCGCCGGCGGCCCGCTGGTGCAGAACCACCTCGCGCAGATCCTGCTCGTGCACATGCTGCGCGCTCACGCCGGTCAGACGGACCGGCCCACCGGCTGGCTGGGTGCCCTGAACGAGGACGGCATCGGTGCCGCCCTGCGGGCCGTGCACGCGGACATGGCCCACTCCTGGAGCCTCAGGGAGCTCGCCGAGATCAGCCACATGTCGCGCTCCGCGTTCGCCCGGGCCTTCAAGAGCCACGTCGGGGTCCCGCCGTTGGAGTACCTGATCCAGTGGCGCATGAGCCTCGCGCGCGACGCCCTCGCCCGCGACACCCTGTCGATCTCCGAGCTCGCGCGGGCCACCGGTTACCTGTCCGAGAGCGCGTTCAGCACCGCGTTCCGCCGTGTGGTCGGCTCATCGCCCGCACAGTTCCGGAGCCAGGCACGGCGGCCACCGCGCCCGGCCGCCGACACCACTACCGGCGACGCGGACACGCGTCACGAACGCGACCGCGATACCCGCGGTACGGCGGTGGGTGTCGACGAGGCGTAACCGGCGGCTCTCCGAGTTCAGCGGAGAGCGATGCCCGTACCCGTGGAACGGAGCGCTTCCTCAAGGAGGCCCGCACCGGGCCCGGCCAGCCAGCGGTCGAAGGGCAGCAGGAAGGGGAACAGAACCTTCGGCAACGCTTCCCCGTGCCGGGCATCGACAACGAAATCGCCCAGGGTGACGGGTGAGGTCAAGGATGCCGACGCTCGCGGCACCCGTGATGTCCTGGGTATCGATCGGAATCAGTCACGTCGACGGAATAGATGAGCTGTCAACGGTTTCGTTACACTCCGTCCATGAACGCGACGCCTCGCTGGCTGACCTCGGAGCAGAAGGCCGCCTGGGACAGTTTCATCCGCATGCAGGAGACGCTCATCGGGCGACTCTCCCGCCTGCTCCAGGCGGACTCCGGGATGTCCGCCTCCGACTACATCGTGTTGGTCAGTCTCACCGAACGTGGCGGCGGGCGGATGCGCTTCCTCGAGCTGGCCAAGTCGGTGGAGTGGGAGAAGAGCCGCATGTCGCACCAGGTCGCGCGGATGAGGAAGCGCGGCCTGGTGGCCAGGGAGGAGTGTCCCGACGACGGGCGTGGCGCGTTCATCGTCGCCACCCCGGCCGGCTACAAGGCGATCGAAGAGGCCGCGCCCCAGCATGTCGATCACGTCCGCCGGCTGTTCATCGACGCCCTCACCCGGGAGGAGCTCGACACGCTCGCCCGGATCTCGAACCGCGTCCTCGCGCATATGGAGAAGCAGCCCGACTGACCGATGAGGGCGCCACACGTTCCTGGCCGGGTGGTGGCGTCAGCCTGCGCCAGTTCGGCGCGAGGGGGCTGACCCGCGGGCTACCAGCGAGTTCACGCTCTTCCCGCGGTTCGACGCCGAGCTCCGGCGCGTCGTCCGCACGACCGGCGCGATCCAGAGAGTGAACGCCGGCGTCCGCCGCGCGGTACCGGAGCGAGTCGACCAGCCACTCCCGGCGCTCCCCTCCGTGACCGCCGGGAGTGAGTCAGGGCCGCTCAGACCTGGACGAAGCTCAGGAGCGCCTTGTTGACCTCGTCGGCGTGGGTCCACAGCAGGCCGTGCGGGGCGCCTTCGATCTCGACGTACTCCGCCTCGGGGAACATCGTGTGGAACGGGCGGCCGGTGGCGTCGATGGGGAGGATGTTGTCCATGGTGCCGTGCAGGATCAGGGCGGGCTTGCCGGAGGCGCGTACGGCCGCGACGTCGTCGCGGAAGTCCTCGATCCAGCTGGGCACCACCGCGTAGGCGGCCACCGGCGCGCTGCGGGTGGCGGTGTTCCAGCTGGCGGTGACCGCCTCCTGGCTGATCCGCGAGCCGAGGGTCTCGTCGAGGTTGTAGAAGTCGTTGAAGAACTGCGTGAACCAGGCGTACCTGTCGGTGCGGGCCGCCTTGGCGATGTCGTCGAAGACGGACCGCGGCACCCCGGTCGGGTTGTCGTCGGCCGCCACGAGGAACGGCTCGAGCGAGGCGAGGAACGCCAGCTTCGCGACGCGCTCGTGACCGTGGTTCCTCACGTAGCGCGCCAGCTCGCCGGTGCCCATGGAGAAGCCGACCAGGATCACGTCGCGCAGGTCGAGGGAGTGCAGCAGGGCGTTCAGGTCGGCCGCGAAGGTGTCGTAGTCGTAGCCGGTGCCGACCTTGCTCGACTGCCCGAAGCCACGGCGGTCGTAGGTGATGACCCGGTAGCCGGCGGCGATCAGCTCGCGCGACTGGAGTTCCCAGCTGGTGCCGTCCAGCGGGTAGCCGTGGATGAGGACGACCGGCTGCCCCGTCCCGTGGTCCTCGTAGTAGATCTCGGTGGTGGTGCTGTTCTCGGTTCCGACCTCGATGTATCCCATGATTCCGATTCCCTCCGTGCGGTGGTGACCCCGGATCGGGGGGTGTGCGGACGCCGCCGACGCCCGACGCCGTTCTCTCTGTCTGCCTGGTGTCAGACCATCGGGTTGCCGCTGACGGTCGCCTCGGGGGGAGGTGAGGTCCTGGATGACGTCCCAGTGCTCGTCGATCAGTCGCTCGTAGATCCCGGGAAGGAGGTCGGCGTTCCCCTGGTCGTCGTAGCGGACGAACTCGACGGGACGGCCGAGCAGTCCGCCTCGACTGTTGACGTCCTCGCGCCAGATCTCGTGGGCGAGTTGGGCCGGCCGGCTGTTGTCCGCGAGGGGGCCGGTCAGCGTCAGGCAGTACCCGATGCGGACGGGCGCCGGCCGGGTGGTCATGTCAGGCGCGGTCGGTGGCGAGGAGCTGCGTCTCCCAGGCGTAGGCCACGCCGGTGGCGCCGCCGTGCTGGAGCATGATCTCGGTGGTGCCCGCGATGGTCTTCTCGCGGGCCCAGTCGCGCTGCCACTCGCTGGCCACGGCCAGCCAGGTGATCGGGGTGACGCCGGCCTGGGCCATGCGCCGCACGGCCATGTCGTGGCCCTCCTTCGAGCCGCTGCCCGAGGCGTCGGTCACGGCGTAGACCTCGAAGCCCTCGCCCGCCGCCTGGATGGCCGGCATCGCCAGGCAGACCTCGGTCCAGAGGCCGGCCAGGATCAGCTTCCTGCGCCCGGTCGCCTTGACGGCGTCCACGACGCGCTCGTCCTGCCAGGTGTTGATGAGGGTCCTGTTGATCGGCTTCTGCTCCGGGAACACGTCCTGCAGGCCCTGGAGGACAAGGCCGCCGCGCTCCTCCAGCACGGTCGTCAGAATCGTCGGGACGTCGAACACCTTGGCGGCCTTGGCGAGCCCGACGACGTTGTTGACGATCATCGTCGGTTCGTGGCTGTTCAGGTTCGCGAACTGGAACGGCTGGTGGTCGATCAGCACGAGGACGCTCTCCTCGGGCGTCAGCAGCGCGTCGAGTCCGGCCTTCTTCTCGGTGCTCATGGGATTCCCCTTCCGGAACTTCGCGTCCATGGGCCTCAGGCGACGCACCGAGATCTCGATGCCCGCGGTGAGCCGATACGGCTGACCGGCTGGCGACCCCACCATTTGGTTGACGCGTCACATACGCTAGGTGGCGGGTACTTGAGATGTCAACTAGCGCCCCCGGCCGCCGGTTTGCGGGCGGGGACTGGGGACGGGCGACCCGTCTGGGGCGCGTCGCGTGGCTCGCCGGTTGCCGGTGAGTCGCCGGTGAGGACCGCTGATGCGTCGTACGGCGGCGGCGTGCACGACGGTCGCCCAGGTCGTCCGGCAGAGTTGGTACCCCTCGCAAGGGCGATGAGGGCTCGTTGACCCCGGAGTGTTGCTGAAATCGCGGAGGGCCGGACCCTTCCGGTGATGTCATCTCGGCCCAGGTCTCTGCTCCGAACTGGCGCCGGCTACAAGGGGGAGAAAGCGGGGCGAGTGACTATCTGAGTGACAACGGGCGCGGATCGCCGCGGACAGCGGTGGATGTGAGCGGACTCCCATCCAGCAGGCCGTGAACCGGGCGTTGGCCAGGAACGGTCCCGCCGGGTCTGGCGGCGGTCCAGAGCGGCGGGCGGGGCGACGTCACGCAGGGGTGCCGAGCGGTGGGTGCTCGAGGACGCGGGGCTTGTACTCGACCAGTTGGATGCGGCCGTCGAAGGTGCGGTGCTCGATCATCTCCAGGGCGACGTCCGGATAGCCGTCGTAGATGCGCTCTGCGCCCGTGGCCCCGGTGATCACCGGGAACATCACGACCCGGAAGCGGTCGACGAGTCCGGCTCGCAGCAGGGACCGGCACAGGCTCAGGCTGCCGATCGTGCTGAGGAGCCCCGAGCCGCTCGACTTCATGGCGCGGACCGCCTCGACGGCGTCGTCGCGGACGAGCGTGGAGTTGGCCCATGTCAGTGGCTCCTCGAGTGAGGAGGAGAACACCACCTTGGACGCTTGCGTGAGCTCGTCGACGGACGCCTCTTCTTCGGGCCTGAACTCGTCCTGGCCGCTCGGGACCTCGCCGGCGGCGAAGCCCGACATCAGGTGGTAGGTGTTCGCTCCCATCAGGTAGGTGCACTCGGGCTGCTCGCCGAGCCATGCGAGGTACTCCGGGCCCTCGAGGCCCCAGAACCCGGGCCATCCCTCGCCCGACGCGTAGCCGTCGAGGGAGGTGATGAAGTCGACGAGAAGCTCCGACATGGCGGTGTCCTTTCCTAGGGCGTCACGAGCTCTGACCGGCCGGGAGCCGCAAACTCATCGGCCGCGCCGTGGGGTAACGAGGAAACCCATGACGCTGCGGCCGATCGTCTCGTCCGAGGAGGGGGACGCTGGTCGAGACCAAGGGGGTGCTGTCCGCGGTGCGGTGGATAAGATCCTCGCCGTCGTCCGCAACTGATCACCCACCATCGCCGCGCGCCACGGTCTGGGGTCGCATCGCGACGGGAGTACGGCGTGGGCCGGTGTGGCGACCCCGAGGCGTGGGGGTGACCTACATTCCACGGCTGCGACGTCGTCGGCCGGCGCACCGGCGATTCGCCGTGGAGAACGCGCGTAGGTCCACCTGCTGCGCGCCGCCCCCCGTGGGCGCCTCGCCAGTACACCCCCGCGGAACCCCCGAAACCGTGTTGCGGAGCGCTCGACGTGCGCCCAGCATGCCTTCGCGCCCGCGCCTTGCGAGGCATCCCACAGATGCGACGACGCTCCCTCCCCGCGCGGTCTCTGAGAGCTACGGCAGGAACGGACAGTGGCCACTCCTGCGCGTCACCAGGGTGACCTACGGCACGGACGGATGTCCCGTGGAGCTGGTATACCTGCCCTTTCCCCGGCGACCGGACCGAGTTGGGGTGCGCGAACCTTGCCGGTCGTGGCCGTCGATGGGTGAGGAGCAGCCCGGTGTCCGAGGTCAGCGTCGTCACGCTGTTGTCTGACGACGGTCACGACTGTCTCGCGGCGACGTCGCAGCCCATCCCCTCCGGGGCGGGTGTCCCGGGCGTCTCCCGGGGAGGCTCCGATCAAGGAGGGCCCGCCGCTGGTCAGTTGATCCGGGCGCTGGGGCCGCTGCCGGACGGCAGCCTGGTTCCGGGACCTGGCCGTCTGCCCGGCATGGCTGTCGCTGGCGCCCAACGGGCTGGGACGTCCCCGGTCGTGGGCGCGGCGAAGGCCACGAACCCGTCGCTGGCCTGGCCGTTGGGAGAATGGGCCGCCCTCCCGGATGCCGAAGACGCCGGGATCCTGCCCGCGGGCAAGGCGGTGCCTCAGCGGGGTGACGCACCGCGTGCGTTGGGATGGTCCCGGTCGCCCAGCACGCCCACATCGGACTGAGAGAACTGATAACTGATAGAGGGGACGGCGGCATGCCGAAGGCTCTCCTGGTGTCCCACCGCCTGGGTGGGTTCGACGGTGTCAGCGTCGCGGCCGAGAAATGGCACACCGTTCTCTCGCACCTCGGGTTCGACGTCGTCCGGGTGGCGAGCCACTATGTTCGCCGGGAGCCCGGGGACGTGCTCATCACGGGCATGTGGGCGGACCTGCCGGGGCACCCCTGCCCGCCGCTGGACAAGCGTGCCGTGCGGGAACTCGTGCGCCAGGCCGACCTGGTGGTACTCGACAATCTCGGCACCCTGCCGTCCGCGCCCGAAGCCGCCCTGGGGTGGCAGGACATTCTGCTGCGAGAGGAGGTGCCGACGATTGTCAGGCACCATGACCCGGGTTGGCAGATCGTGTCCGGGCTCTGGGGGCCACACGATTCCTCGTCCGGGCTCCCGATCCATCACCCGAGAATGCTGCACGTCACCATCAACAGGATCACCGAACAGGAATTCGCGGACCGGTACCCGGAGTTGCCGGAACGGAACGCCCTGGTGACGGCGTACAACACGGTGGACCGTCGGGAGTTGGTGGGCGGCGACAGGGCGGGTACCAGGGAGGCGTTGCGGGTCGCCGACGAGGACCTGCTCGTGCTGCACCCGATCGCGCTGGGGAAGCGGAAGAACGTCCCGGCGGCTGTGGAGCTCTCGCGTTCCCTGCAGCGGCGCTACGGCGAAAACCGGAGGGTCAGGTACTGGGTCACGCACACCTCGGCGCGGTGGGAGTCCGTTCCACCGGAGATCCAGGAGGTCTTCGCGACCGCACCCGGTCTCGTGATGGGATCCGTGCCCCGGCGGAGCGACATGTACGCCGCCGCCGATCTGGTCGTGCTCACCTCCACCTGGGAAGGCTTCGGGCAACCGGTTCCGGAGGCGATGGTCGCGGGAAAGCCCGTCGCGGCCGGGCCATATCCCGTCCTCCGGGAGTTGGCGGAGCACCACGGTTGGCAGGTCCTGGATCCCCTGCGCCCCGAGGACGTCTTCCAGGTTCTCGAGGACGCGGACCGGTTGAACCGGCTCGTCTCCTGGAATCGCGCCCGCGTCGGGGAGATGGACACCCTGGGTTTCGCGCCCACCATGAGGAAACTGGTGCGGGCGGCGGAGCGACTGGCTGCCGGCCGGGCCGGAATTCGCGAGATCGCGTGAGGCCCCGTCCCGCCCGACGGTCAGCGGCATGTGCCGTCGCCGCGGGGGAGCGACGTACCGGGTCGCCTGCGCTGGCCAGGGACCATGACCCCGCCTACGCGCGACCGCGAGAGCACGCGACACCCCGGTGAAGCGAGGCCGGCGGCGACGGCGCACGGCCCGAATCGCTACGCGGGGGGTTGGCCGTTGCCGGGGGCGCGGCTAGCTTGCGGCGAGACGGAACTGAAACGTATCAATCGGGAGGCGGTTTCCGATGAGCGTGGCATCGCACGGTGGAGCCCTGAACCGCAGGCAGGTCGTCGGGATCCTCGTCGCCACCGGGGCGGGTGCGGTGGTGCCCGTCGCGGCGGCCGCGCCGGCCGGCGCGGACGACCCGGCTTCGCCCGGCTCCGGTCGCGCGACGGTCGGGAACCTGCGGGTCGACGGCCGTGGGGACGACCCGTTGGGTGTCGACGACACCGCGCCGAGGTTGAGCTGGCAGCTGACGAACGCCCCCGCCGGCTGGGCGCAGGCCGCCTACCGGATCCGCGCCGCGGGCAGCGAACGGGAGCTCACCGGCGGTTCGTTGCTCTGGGACTCCGGGGTGGTGCGCTCACCGGCGCAGTTCGACGTCGCGTGGGGCGGGGCCGAACTCCGGTCACGGCAGGCGGTGGTGTGGCAGGTGAGGGTCTGGAGCGAGCGTGGTGAGGCGACGCCCTGGAGCCGTCCGGCCCGCTGGGAGATGGGGTTGCTGGAGCGCGGCGACTGGGGCGAGGCCCGGTGGATCGAGCACCCGGGCCGGGGCGTCGACGAGCCGCTGCCGCTGTTCGCGCGGGCGTTCACGGTCGACGGGCGGCGCGGGGCGCGGGTGACCAGGGCCCGGCTTTACCTGGCCGGGGTCGGGCTCCACGACGTGCGGATGAACGGCGCGGCCGTGACTGACGAGGTGCTGGCGCCCGGCAACTCCAACTACCAACTGTCCACCGAGTACCGCGCCTACGACGTGACCCGGCTGGTGCGGACCGGCGCCAACGCCCTCGGGGTGGCGCTGGGGCACGGGACGGCCCTGGTCACCCGGTCCGTCAGGAACGAGGAGACGGGCCGTACGGCCCCGTACAGCTGGTGGCAGAGCCAGCCCAAGGGGAGTGGGACGCTGGCGGCCCCGGCGCCCGCCGGGGCGAGCACCGTGCGGGTGAGCGACGTGACCGGCTATCACCTGGGCGGCACGATCAACATCGACACCGGCGACGGCGGCGACCGGCTCGAATCGCGCGAGATCACCGCGATCGGCACCGCGGGCGCGGACGGCGGCGGCATCACCTTCCGGCCGGCCCTGGACGCCGAGCACGCGGCCGGCGCGTCGGTGACCGGTTCGGGGAACCCGCTGGCCAGCACCGATCCGAGCGCGGGCGCCGCCGTGTCGCCACGGATGATCGCCCGGCTCGAACTGACCGCGGCCGACGGCTCGGTCGACGTCGTGGTCAGCGACCGCTCGTGGGTGACCGCGCTCGGCCCCACCGTGACCAGCAACTGGTACTCGGGGACGGACCACGACTCGCGCCGCGAGCAGCCCGGTTGGACCGAGCCAGGCGCCGACCTGGGCGACACGGCCAGGCGCCGCGACGGCACCCCGGTCGGCTGGGTCGCGGCCGGCATCGCCCCGCCGCCCAACCTCACCACGGAACTCGTCTGGCGGGTGGCCGAGCCGGTGCGGGTCGTCGACCGCGTCCGGCCGGTGCGCGTCACGCAACCCAGGCCCGGGGTGTGGGTGTTCGACTTCGGGCAGAACTTCGCCGGCTGGCCGGAGATCACGCTCGACGGGACGGTGCCGGCCGGCACGACCGTCACGATGCGGCCGGCGGAGTCGCTGGCGGCGGACGGCACCGTCGACCAGCGGTCCCTGATGGGCGGCGGGAGCGGCCGGGGCACCGACGTCTTCGCCACGTACACCACCCACGGGGACCCGGACGGCGAGACCTGGCACCCGACGTTCGACTACTTCGGCATGCAGTGGCTCCAGGTGACCGGCCTGCCGGACGGTTACACCCCCACCGCCCGAACGGTCACCGGCCTCCAACTGCGCGCGGACACCCCGGTGGCGGGCGCGTTGGAGACCTCCGACGAGCGGATCAACCGCGTCCACCGGATGGCCCGGTACTCGATCGCGTCCAACCTGATGTCGACCTTCACGGACTGCCCGGGGCGGGAGAAGCTGGCGTACCCGGCCGACTACACGCAGCCGTTCGGCTCGCTGGCGCGCAACTTCGGCTTCGACGCCTATCTGCGCACCATGCAACGCCACCTGGTCGAGGGGCAGTCGAGGGCGGGGGAGAACATCGGCAACGTCGCCCTCAAGGCCCCGGTCTACGACTGGGGTTACCTGGGCCGGTTCGGGGACGAGGTCAACTGGGGCAACGGCATCGTCCTCGTGCCGTGGCTGCTCCACGAGACGTACGGCGACACGCAGCTGATGGAGCGTCACTACCCGGAGATGCGGGCGTTCCTGGACTACCTCAGGAACCGGAAGGCGGGTACGGGCGCGGACGCCCATCTCGTCGACGGCGCGCTCGCGGACTGGGTGGCGGCGGACGGTGGCACGTCCGGCCGGATCACCGGCACCTGGGGCTACTTCCAGACCGTGGACCGGATGGCGAGGATGGCGGCGCTGCTCGGCCGCACCGCCGACGCCGATGAGTACCGCGAGCTGGCCGCGGCCATCAGGGACGCCTTCAACGCGGCCTTCTACAACCGGGCGGCGGGCCGCTACACCGCCGAGGGCGACCGGGGCACCGCCGGCGCCACCCAGGCCGCCCAGGCGCTGGCGCTCGACGAGGACCTCGTGCCCGCGGGCGAACGAGGCCGGGTCCTCGACGCCCTCGTCGAACTGGTCCATGCCTACCGGCCGTTCGGCGGCGGCCCGCACCTCAGCGCCGGGACGATCGGACTCGCCCCCACCGTCCGGGCGTTGACGGCCGGCGGCCGCGACGACGTGCTGTGGGACGTGCTCCGGGAGGACACCCGGCCCGGCTACGGCTTCTTCCTGACCCCGACCACCGCCAACCCCGAAGGACTCACCACCGTCCCCGAACAGTGGGACCTCGGCAACTCCAAGAACCACATGATCCTCCTCCAGATCGAGGAGTGGTTCCACCGCGGCCTGGCCGGCATCCGGCAGGCCCGCGGCTCCGTCGGCTACCGCGACCTGGTCATCGACCCGCGCGTCGTCGGCGACCTCAGCCACGTCGCCGGCAGCTACCGGACGCCGCACGGCGAGGTCGCCTCCGCGTGGACGCGCCGGGGCGGCACGTTCCGGCTCACGGTGCGGGTGCCGCCCAACAGCACCGCCGAGGTACGGCTGCCCACCGGCGGTGAGCGGGCGGTGACCGCCTCGCGTGGCGCGACCTTCCTGCGCGTCGAGGGCGACCGCGCGCTGTACCGGGTCGCCTCGGGCAGCCACGACTTCACCGCGCCCGACGCGAGTTCGGGCTCCGCCAGGCCCTGACCCGCCGGCGGCACCGGCCCGTCGTCAGGCGCGGCCCGGGGTCAGCAGCGTGGTCTCCGCCGGGGAGATGTCGGGGCGGAGGATCTCGGTGCCGGTGGGGCGGAAGAGGATGACCTCGCCGGGGGTCAGGGTGGCGGTCAGCCGGGCCGCCTCCGCGCCGAGGAGGCGTCCTGTGGTGTCGGCGAAGCGGGCGTCGAGGGCGAGCAGCGCGTCGGGCGCCGACCAGAAGTACGAGCGGCGGGGCGCGTCCCGGGTGACGTGCAGGACCGTTCGCCAGGGGCCGTTCGCCAGGGTGGCGGGTGGCGGGCGGCGCAGGTCGCAGACGAGGGCCTGCGGCCCGTCGGCGACCGTCGGTGGTGCCGGGGGGCGCGGTGGCCAGGCCGGGATCGTGTCGTGGACGGCGAGCCGGTCGCCGGCGGCCGCGGCCACGCCCGCCCAGTGGTCGGGGCCCCGGGTCGCGGCCGTGACCTGCGCGCCGACCGCCAGCAGGCGGAGCGCGAAGAGCCGGCCGAAGAGCGACTCGCCGAGGACGCCGATCCGGGTGCCGGCCGGTCCCGGCGCGGGCAGCGCGACGGGTTGTCCCGACCGGTCGGTGCCGAGGTGGATGCCGGTGTGGGCCAGGACGAGGCGGCAGTCGGCCTCGGTCTGCTGCTCGTCGGGCCAGTGGGTGGCGGGCAGGCCCGCCACGTCGGGAAGCGTCATCGGGTCCTGGCCTCTCCGGTCGTCACGAAGCCGGTCGCCTCCACCAGGGAGCGGGCCGGGTAGGCCACCGGCAGGGTGGCGAGCAGCCCGGCGGCCTGGTCGGCGGCCGGCGGTCCCACGATGCCGGCCTGGATCAGCCGGTCGCGTTCGGCGGCGGCGTGCTGGGCCATGGTGCTGACCACGCGGACCGCCGTCCGCACGTTCAGGCCGGCGCCGTCCCTGGTGAGGGTGGCGGCGGTGACCACGCGGTCGGCGGTGCAGGTGGCGAGCGAGCCGAGCAGCCGTGACCAGTCGGCCTGGTTGGCGACCTCGGCCGTGACGGTGCAGTGGGTGGCCGCGTTGCCGGCCCAACTGCCGGGGATCGCGCGCCCCTCGGCCGAGGTGTCGCCGATCCCCCGCAGCAGGTCCCGGACCTGGTCCGGGCCGAGCGGCGCGCTCGGCACGCCGTGGGCGGCCAGCCTGGCCCGGATCCGGGCGGTGGCGGCTGCCACCGCGGCGCGCGCCCCGGCCGCGCCGCCGCCGCGGCGCTCGGCCGCCTCGGGCGCGTCGAACGGTTCGTAGCGCAGCACCAGCCAGGAGCGGACGGCGACCGGGCGTCCGCCGAACGGGAGTTGGCGGTAGGCGATGGTGGGCTGGTAGCGGTAGTGGAAGTCCCAGGGCGGCAGCCCGAACTGTTCGACGACGAGCTGCGCGGCGGCCGGTCGTGCCGGGTCCTCGTCCAGCCAGCGGGCGACGGCCGCGGCCGGCAGCGAGGGCAGCGTGCCGCCGGGGAACTCGACGATCGCGGCGTGGCCGCGGCCGTCGGCGAGCACGCCGAGCTCGGCGGCGCCGCCGCTGCCGGCGCCGTTGCGGTCGGCGAACCCGGCGATGTCCAGGGTCGGCAGCAGGGCCCCGGCGAGGCCCAGGTCGGTCTCCTCCCCGGTCGGCGCCGGGGCCCCGGTGGGGGCGAGCGCGTCGCGACGCAGCCGGTCGAGCAGCCACTGGTCGGCCCACTCGCCGCGCCGCCGTAGCAGCGATCCGGCGACGACGAGCGCGCCGGCGCCGGCGAGCCCGTAGCCCCAGGGCCCCTGGAAGGCGACGCCGGTCGCGAGGCAGCCGAGGCCGGTCTCGACCGCGACCAGCCGGGCGCGGCCGAAGCGGAGGGCTCGCCGGGGGCGGGCGGTCGGGGCGGCGCGGTCGGGGCGGTCGGGACGGCGTCTTCTGGGGCTCACCGCTGCTCTCCGTTCTGCTCGCGGGTGGCCGCCTGCGGGTCGAGTACCGGGCCGTTCGGCAGCAGGTCGGTGAACGCGCTGGGCAGGGACGGCGCTTCGTCCGGCGCGTAGCCCAGCCGCTCCACCGCGTCCGGGGTGGAGAAGGGGTAGGCCGCGCCGCTGTCGGTGACCAGCGTGTAGGTGCCGCCGGTGCCGGCCGAGGTGGTGGCCCTGACCACGGCGCCCGCGCCGGCCGGCACATAGATCTCGTCGAGCAGGCCGAGCCTGCCGCCCTGGTAGCCGGTGACCGGGCGGACGTCGGCGGGGTCCGGCATGGTCGCGGGCAGGTGGACGGTGGCCTGCCAGGGCGCGTCGCCCGGCTGGCCGCCGGGCGGCGTGCTGATGCAGACGGGCTGGTTGCGGCCCGGCTCGTTGGCGGCGAGCAGCTGGTCGGGCCAGGCGGGGTCGCCGGGCGCGCGGCCCTCGGAGCGTGGGGCGCGGGCCGCCTCGGTGGCGCTGATCTCGTGGTCGGTCTCCGCGGCGCCGCTCAGCAGGGCGTAGACCAGCGGCGAGATGGAGACCAGGCCGTCCGACCTGACCAGGTGGTACTGCGCGTTGATGCTGCCCTCGGTGTGGGCGATGTCGCCGACCCGGGCGTCGAACGGCAGTTGGACGCCCGGCTGGGCGCCGGCGTCGGCGCCGAGCTCGGGGATGGTGAGGGCCGGGCCCTCCGGCAGGGTGGCGATGATCTGGTGCGGCAGCTGCACCTGTTCGACGCCCTGCAGGCCGACCAGGTCGCGGATGTTCTCGCTGAGCGAGTAGCGGCGGCCCTCGGTGAGCAGCCAGAGCCGCTGGTCCTCGTCCTGGGCGAGCACGGTGGCGCCGCCCTGCGGGTCGTAGCCGCCGGGCGGGGCGACGCCCGGCACCGAGACATAGAGCGCGGTGGCGGTGGGGGTGCCGCCGGTCTCGGACGGCACGACGCACAGCGTCCAGTCGCCGTCGACGAGGTCGTCGGCGTCGGGCAGCGCGTCGGGGGCGCCGGGGATGCCGACAGGCAGGCCGCGCGGCGCGTCGTCCAGGACGGACTGCCTGACCTCGGTGACCTCGCCGCCGCCGACGAGCATCGCGGAGGCGAGGTTGAGCGCCGGGTGCACGACGCCGTCGGTGACGACGTAGCGGTCGCCGCTGTCGCCCACGACGACGGCGCCGGTGCCGGGGAGCGACGGGCCGCGGCCGCCGCCGAGCCAGCCGGCGATGCCGAAGCCGGCCATGATCAGGATGCCGATGGCGAGGCCGCCGCCGACGGAGCGGTTGAGCCGGCGGCGCGGGTCGAGCCGTGCCTCGTCGGCGCCCCGGATGAGGCTGGTGGTCCTGCGGCGGTTCTCGTAGGCGTACGCCTCCGCCTGCTCGCGTGTGGTGGCCATCTAACGTGTCCGGTTCCGGGAGGGTTGGGCGGAGCTCGTGGTGGACGGCGACTCGCTGCCGTCGAGCCAGTCGAGCCGGCCGGGCGGGGGGTTCGCGGGTCTTTCGGTGCCGGGTGCCGGCCGTGGGTCGGGGCCGGCGCGCCAGCCGCGCGCGGCGGCCCGGCGGACGGCGGGCGCCGCGGCGAGGCCGAGGACCACGGCGAGCAGCAGCCCGCCGCTCCAGGCCAGCGCGGTGGCCGCGGTGGCGGAGAGCAGCGGTTCGCTGGTGGGGATGGGCTGCACGGGGATGTGCCCGGGGGGCGCCGCCTCCCCCGCGCTGTCCGTGTCGCCGCTGAGGTGGGTGAGGGCGCCGAAGGGGTCGACGATGCCGGCCCCGGTGCGGTCGTTGACGCCGCCGCCGACCTGGGTGGCGGACTCGGTGAGCCGCCGGGCGACCTCGGCGGCCGGCAGGTCGGGGAAGCGGGAGAGGACGAGCGCGGCGGCGCCCGACACCTGGGCGGCGGCGAAGCTGGTGCCGGACTCGACGCGGTAGCCGGAGCCCTCGGGGGCGACCACGGCCATCTCCTCGCCGTAGCCGGCCAGGTCGACCCAGGGTCCGGCGTTGGAGACGTCCATCGGCTGGCCGTCGTTGCCCACCGCGCCGACGGCGAGCACGCCGTCGTAGGCGGCCGGGTACATGTGGCCGCCGCTGACGCCCTGGTTGCCCTCGTTGCCGGCGGCCGCGACCACGACGACGTCCTCGGCGACCGCGCGGGCCACGGCCTCGCGGATCGGCTCGTAGTCGGTGGGGAGGGCGAAGGAGAGGTTGAGCACCCGGGCGCCGGAGTCGACGGCGTCCCCGATGGCCGCGGCGATGGTGCCCACGGTGGCCCGCTCGATGCCGCCGGCGACGCGCACGGGGTAGACGGTGGCGGCCGGCGCGACGCCGGCCATCCGGTCGCCCTCGGCGCGGCGGGCGGCGACCAGCCCGGCCACGGCGGTGCCGTGGCCCTCGCAGTCCTCCTGCGCGGCCGGGGTGGTGCGGTCGAACTCCCGCTCGTCGTTGACCCCCTCGTAGGTGCTGCCGCGCCGCACCGCGCCGTCCAGGTCCGGGTGCTCGGCGTCGACGCCGGAGTCCACGACGGCGACGAGCACACCGGAGCCGGTGGCCAGGTCCCACGCCTGCCGCAGCCCGAGCTGGTCGATCAGCGGATAGGGCCCCGCGCCGTCCGGCAGCTCCGTGCCGGGCGACCGCGTCCGGCACGCCTCCACGGCCGCGGCCGGCTGGGCCACGACGAGCTGCGCGAGCAGCAGCGCGACGAGACCGCCGACGAGCCAGGCTCCGCCGCGGGGCCGCCGCCGCGAGCGCGCCGCGTGGGCGCGCGCGCGGCGCGCCCCCCTCACAGCCGTGTCAGCCAACGCCGTGCCCCCTCAGACCCGCAGGTTGAGGAGGGCGCTGTAGACCTCCCACACGGCCAGGCACAGCGGGATGACGGCGAGCAGCAGGACGGACTCCAGCAGGTCGAGGCCGCGGGAGAGCCGGGGGTTGGCGCGGAAGCGGCCGGCGGAGACGGCGACGCCGCCGGCGACCAGCGCCACCAGCAGGGCCACCGGGAGCGCGACGCCGAGCAGCGGCAGCCGCTCGCCGACGCGGTCGGTCAGCAGGAACGCGGCGGCGCCGGCCACCGTCACCAGGCCGGTGGCGAGCGGGATCGCGGCCTGTGCCGTCTCCCGGAAGAGCCGGGCCCGCATCAGGGTCAGGGCGAGCAGCACGCCGCCCAGCACGCTCGACCACAGCTCGCCTGAGCCGAACAGCACCAGGGTGCCGCCGGCCGTGACGAGGTGGCTGCCGACCAGCATGCCGACCAGCAGCCGGCGGGCCCTGGCGATCCGCTCCCGCAGCCGGTCGTGTTCCAGCTGGCTGGGCAGCGCCTCCAGGTCCTCGGCCGAGGCGGCCACCTGGGGGGCGGGGATGCGGGCGACCCGCAGCGCGACCGTGGGCCACAGGGTGGTCAGGGCCAGCGCGAGCGGGGCCGCGACGGCGGCGGCGCGGGCCGGGTGCACGTCCCAGACGGCGCAGATCAGCGCGCCGGTGGCGGCCAGTGGCCCGGCCACCACGAGGGCGGTGAAGGTGCCGTCGCCGCCGCCGACGAGCACCGGGCCGAGCGCCCCGATCACGGCGAGCACGGCGCAGGCGAGCAGCAGGTGTCCCGCGGTGAAGCCGGCGACGGTGCCCTGCTCGGTGCCGAGCAGCCGGACGGCGCCGAGCATGGCCGGCGGGGCGGCGAGCACGGCCGCGAAGGTTCCGGCCTCCCGGTCGCCGAAGGCGCGTGACATGAGGACGCCGACCAGCAGCGTGAGGGCCGCGGTGGCCAGGCCGAGCCAGCCGGGCAGCCGGTCGGGCGCCTCGGCGAGGGCGGCGCAGGCCGCGAGGACGCCGACGGCGGCGAGCGTGCCGGCGGCCCTGCGGGTGGCGGCCGGCGGCCAGCCGACGGGTCCCGCGGCGGAGCCGATGACCTCGGTGACGTCGTCGTAGAGCGGCGGGGTGGTGTCGTCGGTGCCGTGTCCGACGAAGAGCAGGTCGCCCTCGTGGACGCCCTGCGCGGCGAGCGACGCGGCCGGGTCGAGCCGGGTGCCGTCGGCGCGGCGCAGCACCCAGCCGCCGTGCCGGACGCCGCCGTCCTGGGTCGGGTCCTCGCCGGCGTGCCGCAGCAGGGTGGGCATCAGGCGGGCCAGCGGGACGCCGGCCGGGACCGCGAGGTCGGCGCGGCTCGCGGGCCCGGCGACGCCGATGCGCACGAACTCGGCGGCGCCGGCGGTGACCGGGGCCGTGCTGGCCGTCGCCGTGGCCGGTGGAGTCGGCTGGGTGAGGCTGCCGCTCATGGGGTGGTCCTCGGGGCTTGGTCGGGGGCGGACGGGGTGGCGTGGGGGGAGTCGGCGCGGACGAGTTGGACGGGCACGTTGCCCAGCCTGCGGTGGGTGAGCAGGGCGCGGCCCTTCTTGCGCTGGGCCGGCTTGAAGCCCCAGATCGGCATCTCGTCCTTGGGGATGCTCAGCAGCGCGCCCGGCACGTTGAGCTCCTTGAGCCGGCTGAGGACGGGGTCGACGACGGCGCGTGAGGCGCCGCCCGCCTGCCGGGTGACGTACAGGTGGAGGCCGATGCCCCTGGCGTGCGGCAGGAAGTCGAGAAGCGACTTGAGGGGGTTGCCGCGGCTGGTGGACACCAAGTCGTAGTCGTCGACGAGGAGGTAGATCTCGGGGCCCGTCCACCAGGAGCGGTCGCGCAGTTGCTCGGGGGTGACGTCGGTGCCGGGGATCCGCTTCTTGAGGCCCTCGGCGAGGCCGCCGACGACCTCGACCGACCGCTCGTGGGTGGTGGAGTAGCCCAGCAGGTGGGGTCCGTCGAACTCGCGGAGCATCGTCATCCGGTGGTCGAGGATGATGAGCCGCGCCTGCTCGGGGGTGTAGGTGTCGACGACCTGTCGGGCGACGGCCCGCAGCAGCGAGGTCTTGCCGGACTCGGTGTCGCCGATGGCGATGAGCCCGGCGTCCTCGCCCGGGGTGAACACGACGGGTTCGAGGCGGTTGCCCTCGATGGCGACGGTGACGCCCCTCGTCTCGGCGGCGGCCGGCGGCAGTTCGGCGAGCGGGTAGCTGACGGGCAGCAGCCGCACCCGGGGGGCGACGGGCCCCTGCCAGGCCTCGGTGACGCGGCGCACCAGGTCGCCGACGCCGTCGGACAGGCCGGTGTCGGAGCGGACGCCGTCGACGCGGGGCACGGCGAGCAGGAAGTGCATCGAGTCGCTGGTGATGCCGCGGCCCGGGCGGCCGGCGGGGATGGTGCGCTGGGCCTTGCGGTCCATCTCGGAGTCGAGCGCGTCGCCGAGCTTGAGCTCGATCTTGGTGCCGATCATGTCGCGCATGCCCATGCGCATGTCCAGCCAGCGGTTGCCGGTGACGACGAGGTGGATGCCGTAGGTGAGCATGCGGCCCGCGGTGGCCATCAGGGTGGCCTCAAGATCGGGGTAGCTCTGCCGCAGCACGGCCCAGCCGTCGACGACGAGGAAGACGTCGCCGAAGGGGTCCTCGACGCGGCCCTCGGCGCGGGCGGCGCGGTAGGCGGCCATCGACTCGACGCCGGACTCCCGGAACCTGGTCTCGCGGCTCTCCAGCAGTTCGAGCACCTCGGCGACGGTGCGGTTGACGACCTCGGCGTCGAGCCGCCCGGCGACGCCGCCGACGTGCGGCAGGCCGGCGAACGGGAACAGCGTGCCGCTGAAGTCCAGGCAGTAGAACTGGACTTCCTCCGGGGTGTGGCGGAGCGCGAGCGAGGCGATGAGGGAGCGCACGCCGGTGGACTTGCCGCTGTGCGGGCCGCCGACGATGGCGACGTGGCCGCCGGCGCCGGTGAGGTCGATCTCGAACGGGTCGCGGCGCTGGTGGTAGGGGCGGTCCACGACGCCGACGACGGCGGTGAGCGGCGGCCTGGCCGGGGAGCTGCCGAAGCCGCGGCCGGTCCTGACGGCGAGGTCGCCGAGGAGCCGGTCGAGCGGCTCCGGCTCGTCGAGCGGCGGCAGCCACACCTGGTGGGCCTGCGGCCCGTGGCCGGTCATCTGCTCCACCATCACGCCGAGCACGGTGGGGCCGAGGTCCTCGCCCTCCTCGAACTCGTCGGCGCGCGGCTGGGGTTCCGGCTCCGGGGGCTGCTCCTCGGCCGGCACCGGGACATAGCCGGCGGGGAACGGGCGGATGTTGATGCCGCCGCCGAGCGCGGCGCCCGAGCTGTCGTCGCCGGTGCGGTAGGGGCCCGAGACGTAGGCGGCGCGGAACCGCTTGAGGGTGGCCGTGTCGGTCCTGAGGTAGCCGTGTCCCGGGGCGCTCGGCAGGTGGTTGGCGTCGGGCACGCCGATGGCGGTGCGGCTCTCGGACTCGGAGAAGGTGCGCAGGCCGATGCGGTACGAGAGGTGGGCCTCGAGTCCGCGCAGCCGGCCCTCGTCGAGGCGCTGCGAGGCCAGCAGCAGGTGCAGTCCGAGCGACCGCCCCAGCCGGCCGATCTGCACGAACAGGTCGGCGAAGTCGGGCTTCTGGGCGAGGAGTTCGGAGAACTCGTCGACGACGATGAAGAGGCTGGGCAGCGGGGGGAGGTTGGCGCCGCGCTGCCGGGCGCGGTCGTAGTCGCGGATGGAGACGAGGTTGCCGGCGTCGCGCAGCACCTCCTGCCGGCGGTTCATCTCGCCGGAGAGCGCCTCCCGCATGCGGTCGACCAGGGTGAGGTCGTCCTCCAGGTTGGTGATGACGGCGGCGACGTGCGGGAGCTCCGACATGCCGGCGAAGGTGGCGCCGCCCTTGAAGTCGACCAGCACCAGGTTGAGTTGGTCGGAGGCGTGGGTGGTGGCCATGCCGAGCACCAGGGTGCGCAGCAGTTCGGACTTGCCGGATCCGGTGGCGCCGACCAGTAGGCCGTGTGGGCCCATGCCGTTCTGCGCGGACTCCTTGATGTCGAGGTCGAGGACGCCGCCGTCGGCGGAGACGCCGATCGGGGTGCGGAGTCGGTCGCGCATCGGGCGGGGGCGCCACAGGCCGTCCAGGTCGAGCCGGCCCGGGTCGGCTATGTGCAGCAGGCTGGGCAGCGTGTTGACGGTGGTGGTCAGGTCCTCGGAGTCGCCGGCGGCGGGGGCGGCGTCGGCGCGGAACCTGGCGAGCTCGCGGGCGAGCGCGTCGGCCTCCGGCTCGGAGAGCCCGTCGGCGGTGCCGAGTTCGTCCCGCAGCTCGCCGGCGAGCACGGCGAGCCGGCCTTCGGTGATGCCGAGCCGGACGCCGTGCGCCTCGGTGAGGGCGGCGGCGCGGCCGTCGACGTCGAGCACGGTGACGCCCTGCATGCCGTTGGGGTCGAGCAGCGCCTCGCCGCCGGTGACCAGGCCGCCGTCCACGACGACCAGCAGGTGCGGCAGGTCGGGGTCGGGCTCGGCGTCACGGTTGAACCGGGTGCGGCGGGTGAGTTCGGCGCCCAGCCAGTCCTCCAGCACGGCGAGGCTGGGGTGCATCATCCGCACCGGCCCCACGTGGTCCTTCTCCTCCGGGTGGTGGGTGTGCGGCAGCCACTTGAGCCAGCCCCAGCGGGGGCCCTCGATGTCGGGCGCGCACAGCAGCACCCGCAGGTCCTTGGGCGAGTGGAAGGTGACGGCGTGCGCGATGACGGCCCGGAACAGCGCGCGGGCCTCGTCGCGGTCGCCGCCGCCGGTGACGGAGAGGGCGGCGAAGCGGCGGAGCGCGACCTGCACGGGCAGGTCGGGGACGACGGAGTGGGCCTCGATGAACCGCTTGAGTGCCACCGCCGAGAGCGGGTCGAGGTCCTCCACCGGGGCCGACTCGCCCGGCACCAGCGGGGTGGCCAGGTAGCGCGGCCCGCGGCCGACCCGGACCACGCCGAAGTCGGCGTCGGTGCTGCGGCGTTCCCACAGCCGGCGGCTGCCGACCACCGACCAGAGGGCGCCGGGCGCCGGCGCGCTCCACTCCAGGGCCTCGCGCTGGGCCTGCGCGGTGCGGCGCACCTCGGTCCTGGTGCGCTCCAGGTACCGCAGGTACTCGTGCCGGTCGTTGCGCGCCTGGCTCTTGGCCGTGCCGCGCTGGCGCACCACCGAGCCGACGACCATGGCCAGGCAGGAGACGAGGAACATGGTGCCGACGATGTAGCCGATGGGGCCGCGGCCCATGGTGAGCATGTAGAGGACGGAGCCGAGCCCGCTGAGCGCGGGCAGGGCGGTCATCCAGAGGTTGCCGTCCTCGGGCTTGGGCAGTTGCGGTGGGGCCTTCAGCACCAGCTCGTTCTCCGGTACCGCGGGCTGTGGTGCGCGCGCCGGTCGTCGGAACACGGTGGTCGGGCTGGTCACGGTCGTCCTTGCCTCTCGGGCCGGTCATCGCGGGCGCCGGAAGTCCGCCCCATCGTAGGCGAGTTCCGGACACGGGCACGGTGGCGGTCGAACGACCCCCCGTCGCCCGTCACGTGCCCGGCTCAGATTGCATCCGCGATCACGACGAAGGCTAGGGGTGCTGTGTACCAGGCAGGTATCAGTTCTGTCCCGGTCGGGCTCAGCCGACGGTCTCCTTGTATCCCTGGTCCAACTGGTCCGCGTACCAGTCGTATCGACCCGAGACGTCCGCGACCTCCCGGTGCAGGTCGGACTCGTCGACGTCGGGGTCGGTGCCGGGGTCGCGCAGTTCGGTGCCGCCGAGCCCGTTGTAGTCGGCGGCGATCGCGGCCCTGGCCACGACGGTCTCGCTGACCCAGTCGCCGTACTGCAAAGAGTCGAGGCGGGCGTTCTCGGCCGCGATGGCCGGGTCCGGCTGGGAGTAGCGGTACATCTCGCCGAGCCCGTAGGCGCCGGCCCTGATGGCCACCTTGGCGGGCAGGGGGGCGACCAGGTCGCGGACGACGGCGCCGGCCTGGCCGATGGCGGTGACGGCGGACGCCTGCTGCCGGTTCTCGTTGCCGACCGACGCGACGGAGTTCTGGGCGTTCTCGACGGTGCCGGCGACGCGCCCGATGCCCTCGAACGCGGAGCCCTGGTCGTGCTGGACGGCGGGGTCGCGGGTGAACGCGTTGTAGGCGGTGACCTCCTGCCAGGAGGTGACGCCGTCGAGGAAGTCCTGGCTGGCGCTCCGCTCGCCCCGCAGCAGCATGTCGAACAGGCCCTGCCGGTCGTCGCGGGAGAGTTGGAAGGAGTAGCGGTAGTCGTTGCCGTACAGGTCGCGGTCGGTGCGGGCGTTCGGGTCGTTCGGGTCGGACGGCTCGTCGAAGCCGCTCTCCCGGGACGGCTTGGAGAGCATGTCCATGTACTGGACGGCGGTGTCGCCGATGGCGTTCTGCAGCGCGGAGTGATCGGCGGGGAAGTAGCCGGGCACCCCGCTCGCGAGCACCGCGTCCTGGTGGGCGGGGGCGTCGGTGAGGACGTGGTACGCGGCCTGGACGTAGGCCCTGGCCTCGTCGCTGTTGTGGTCGACGCCGTCCGGGATGGTGGTGCCGGCCCTGATCAGGTCGCCGGCGCCCGAGCTGTCCTCCCAGTGCAGGGAGAGCAGGTTGTCGCGGAACGTGTCGTCGTTCAACAGGTCGGCGGAGGCGCCGGTGTTGAGGGACGCGGTGTGCAGCAGGTCCCGGCTGAAGGTGTTGTCGGTGCCCAGGTACTCGTTGTAGGTGCGGAACTGGACGTCGACGGCGGCGGTCGCGAGGTCCCTGGCGAACACGTCGCCCGGCGGCACGGTGGCGGTCGACAGCAGGGCGCCGAAGTCGTTGAAGCGCCCCAGCGCCGGCTGGTACTCGGAGTTGCCGATCGGGTAGAGCCCGGTGCCCTCCCGGTAGTCGTAGACGAACTCCCGGATGCCGTCCGGGATCAGCTCCTTGTTCTCCGGGATGGTGATGTCGATGCCGCCGAGTTCGGCCGCGGTGAGCAGGTTGATGCCGTTGGCGACGCGGCGCAGCGCGGTGTTGTCGCCGTCCGGGTCGCGCAGGGCGCCGAGCGCGGCGAGCTGGTCGGCGTCCAGCTGCTCGTAGAACTCCAGCAGGTAGGCGCGCTCCTGGGGGTTGAGGAAGGACAGGGCCTCGCCGCCCGGCTTGTCGGGGTCGGCGAAGACGCCGAGCGCGATGCCGTTCAGCCCCTCGGTGTAGCGCAGCAGCACGTCGGGGTCGGGGTTGTCCTTGGCCAGTTCCTCGGCGATCCGCTGGCCGGCGAAGGTGGCCATCTCCTCGGTGGTGAAGAGGTCGAAGGGGCCGCCGGAGAGGTCGTAGCCGAGGTCGCCGAGCTCCTGACCGAACTCGGCGAGCCTGGTGCGGTACGCCTCGACGGCGTCGGTGATCTCGCCGTCGGTGGTGACGGCGTCCTCGGCGGCGTTCCCCAGGTGCTTCTCGCGGATCTCGTCGGCCAGCGAGCCGGGGAGGCGGTAGACGGGCTGGGCCATGCTGCCGCCCGGCTGGAGGCTGAGGGTGCGGCCGCGGTAGCTGACGTCGAGCGGCACGACGGGCCGGGTGACGGCGAGTTGGGGCGCCGGCATGGCGGCGACGGCGGCCTCCAGGGCGCCCTGCCAGCCGTTCCACTCGCTGATGGCGGCGCTGACGTGCCGGGTGCGGCCCTCTTCGAGGCCGCCGTCGCCGAGGACGAGGCCGAAGACCTCCTCGTCGGCCTCGATGGCCCGGTTCATGGCGCGCACCAGGTAGCCGACGACCTGGTCGATGTCCTGGCCGTTGCCCTGGAGTCCCCTGGCGGTGGCGTCGATCCGCCCCTCGCCGTCCACCAGTGCGTCACCGTCGAGACCGCCGGCGTAGATGCTGGCGTGGGTGGCCTGGGCGGCGAGGTCGCCGGCGTCCGCCGCCTCGCCGGCGGCCCGGGCGTAGACGGCGGCCGTCTCGGCCATGTCCTCCGGCTTGATCTCCTCCGTGAACTCCCGTTGCCTGGTCCAGGGCTTCCTGCCCGCCTTCTCCTCGACCTCGTCCGGCGTGAAGTTGAAGTCAGGCACTCGGTCGTTCCCCCGCTGAGCTTGCCGATCACGGTCGGGACCAACCTGGGCGGAAGGTCGGTCCTGACCGTTTCGGTCGCGTTACACGAGGTGGAACCGTCCGTGAACGGTGGCCGGTGCCCCGTCAGTTGGCGGTGGCGTCGTTGTAGACGGCGTCGTTGTAGCCCTCGACGAGCGCGTCGCGGTAGGCGTCGTACACGGCGCCCTCCACGTCCAGGGTGGCGCGACGCAGGTCGTCCTGGTCGACGTTGGGCGAGGAGGTGTCCGGCAGCCGGTAGTCGGACGCGCCGTGGTAGTCGGCCTTGATGGCGGCGTCGGCGACGATGGCGCGCACCGTGTTGTCGCCGAAGTTCACGGCGTCCCACTGGGCCTGCTTGCGTTCCTCGGCGCCGTCCGGCAGCGAGTAGCGCAGTCCCTCGGTGAGGGCGAAGCCGGCGATGCTGGTGACGGCGTTGACCCGGCCCGCGTCCGCCAGGGTGTTGATCACGGAGGCGCCGGTGGCGATGGCGCCGTAGGAGGTGAACTGCTGCTTCGAGGTGTCGCTCGCCTCCTCGACCTTCTGCACGTACTGGACGGTGCCCGCCACCCGGCCGATGTCCTCGAAGGTGGAGGACTGCTCGGAGCGGCCGCCCGGCTCGTCGCGCAGGAACGCGTTGTAGGCGGTGACCTCCTGCCAGGCGCCGACCCCGTTGAAGAAGTCCTGCCTGACCGACTCGTCCGTCTTGTTCATCAGGGAGAAGAGGCTGCGCCGGTCGTCGCCGTCGAACTCGAAGGAGTACAGGTAGTCGCGACCGTGCAGGTTCCGGTCGGTGAAGCGGTCGGCGGCGTTCGGGTCGGCGGGTGCGGAGAACTCGGTCTCGGCGGAGCCCTTGGACAGCATGTCCATGTAGGTGAGCATCGTGTCGCCGACGGCGTCCTGCAGGGCGCTGTGGTCCAGCGGCGCGTACTCGGCGATGTTGGGGTTGCCCCGGCCGAGGATCTCGTCGTTGTGTCCCGCCGCGTAGTCGAGCACGTTGAACGCGGCCTGCACGTACGGCCGGGCGGCGGTGCTGTTGCCGTCCACCCCGTCGGGGATGGTGGTGCCGGCGCGCACCACCTCGGCGATGCCGGTGCTGTCCTCCCAGTGCAGGCCGAGCGCGGCCTCGCGGAAGGATGTGTCGTTCAGCAGGTCGGCGCTGAGGCCGTCGTTGAGGGAGACGTTCCGCAGCAGGCCGCTGCTGCCGGTGTTGGCGACGTCCTCGTGGCCGCCGTCGAAGTACTGGTACTCGGTCATCGACTGGATGTCGACGGCCGCGCTGGCCAGGCCGGTGCCGAACCCGTCGCCCGGGGCGATCGAGCCGGTGGACATGAGCGCGCCGAAGCCGTTGAAGTCCCGCAGCGCGTCCTTGAACTCGTCGCCCACGGGCCGGCGGACGGCGGCGTTGGCGAAGCCGTCCACGAAGTCCTCCCGCGCCTCGTAGACGAAGTGCCGCACGCCGGCGGGCAGCGCGGCGCGGCCGGCCTCGGTGGTGGGGTCGAGGCCGCCGATCTCCGGGTTCGTCAGCATGTTGATGCCGTTGGCCACCCGCTGGACGCTGGCGAACTGGATGCCGGCCTGGCCCGGGTCGAGCCCGGCGGTGTCCTCGGTGAGGTGCCCGAGCCTGGCCAGCTCATCGGCGTCGAGCTCGCCGAGGAACGTCTGCAGGTAGGCGCGTTCGGCCGGGGTGAGGTCCTTGGCCGCCTCCTCCGGGTCGTCCGGGTTGTCGTAGATGCCGCGGGCGACGGAGTCCAGGCCCTCGGTCCAGCGCAGCAGCGCCTCGGGGTCCGGGTGGTCCTTGGCCAGTTCCTCGGAGAGGCGCTGGCCGGCGTAGGTGGCCATCTCGTCGGTGGTCCACAGGCCGAGCGGGCCGTCCGAGAGGTCGTAGCCGAGGGCGCCGAGTTCGACGCCGTACTCGGCCAGCTTGTTCCGGTAGGCCTCGATGGCGTCGGTGATCTCGTCGTCGGCGGTGACGGCGTCGTCGGCGGCGTTGCCGAGGTGCTTCTCACGGATCTCGGTGGCCAGGGACGCGGGGAGGCTGTAGACGGACCGGCTCCAGTCCTGCTCGGGCGCGATGGTGAGCGTCCGGCCACCGTAGCTGACGTCGATCGACATGATGGGCCGCAGCACGGACGAGTCGCCGAGCGGGTTGGCCGGCACGGCCGCCTCCAGCGCGGACTGCCAGCCGTTCCACTCGTTGACGGCGGCGGTGATGTGCCGGGTGCGGGCCTCCTCCAGGCCGCCGTCGCCCAGCACCAGGTCGAAGACCTCCTCGTCGGCCTGGATGGCGCGGTTCATCGAGCGGACGAGGTAGTCCACCACGGAGTCCATGTCCTGGCCATTGCCCTGCAACCCGCGGGCCGTAGCGTCGATCCTGCCGTCCTCGTCCACCAGGGAGGCGCCGTCGAGTCCGCCGGCGTCCGCGCCCACCTCGGTGGCGTGTCGGGCCAGTTCGCCGGCCCCGGAGGCCTCGCCGGCGGCGCGCGCGTACACCGCGGCGGTGTCGGCCATGTCGTCCGGCTGGATCTCCGCGGCGAACTCGCGCTGTCTGGTCCAGGGCTTGCGGCCGGCCTTCGTCTCGACCTGGGCGCTGGTGAAGTTGAAGTCCGGCAAGGTGGTGCCTTTCTCGGTCCCCATTGGTGGTACGTCAGTTGGCGGTGGCGTCGTTGTAGACGGCGTCGTTGTAGCCCTCGACGAGCGCGTCGCGGTAGTGGTCGTAGGAGGCGCCCTCGACATCGAGGGTGGCCCGTCTCAGGTCGTCCTGGTCGACGTTGGGCGAGGCGACGTCCGGCAGTTCGTAGTCGCCGGCGCCCCCGTAGTCGGCGTTGATGGCGGCGTCGGCGACGATGGCCCGCACCGTGTTGTCGCCGAAGTTGACCGCGTCCCACTGGGCCTGCTTGTGGGCGGCGGCGCCGTCGGGCAGCGTGTAGCGGAGCCCCTCGGTGATGCCGTAGGCGCCGAGTGAGGTGATGGCGTTGCCCTTGCCGAAGTCGATCAGGGTGTTGGCGAGGGAGGCTCCGGTGGAGATCGCGCCGTAGGACGTGAACTGCAGCTTGGAGGAGTCGTCCGCGGTCTCCACCTTCTGCACGTACTGCACGGTGCCCGCGACCCGGCCGATGTCGTGGAAGGTCGAGGACTGTTCGGGGCGGCCGCCCGGCTCGTCGCGCAGGAAGGCGTTGTAGGCGGTGGCCTCCTGCCAGGCGCCGACCCCCTCGAAGAAGTCCTGCCGCACCTGCTCGTCGCCGGAGTTCATCAGCGAGAACAGGGCTCTTCGGTCGTCGCCGTTGAGCTCGAAGGAGTACAGGTAGTCCTTGCCGTGCAGGTTCTCGTCGGTGAACTCCCGCCCGTCGCTTGAGGCGTTGAACTCGCTCCGCTCCGATCCCTTGGACAGCATGTCCATGTACTCCAGCGAGGTGTCGCCGATGGCGCGCTGCAGGTTGACGTGGTTCAGGGCCATCGGGCCGTCCTGCGGGCCGCCCTGGCCGAGGATGTACCGGCCGTTGTCGGGGGCGTCGGCGAGCACGTTGAACGCCGCCTCGACGTACTGTCTGGCCTGCGGGTCGTTGTGGTCCATGCCGTCGGGGATGGAGGTGCCGGCGCGGATCAGGTCGGCGGCGCCGGTGCTGTCCTGCCACCACTGGCCGAGGAACTCGTCGCGGAAGTCGTCGTCGTTGAGCAGCCCGGCGGAGGCCTCGGTGTTGCGGGAGACGGTGGTCAGCAGCCCGCTGCTGCCGGTGTTGGGGATCTGCTCGTCGGCGTAGATGCCGAGCGCCTGCTGCACGCCCGAGCGGGCCTGGATGTCGAGGGCGGCGTTGGCCAGGTCGCCGGCGAAGGCCTCGGAGGGCTCCAGGGTGCCGTGCGACATGATGTCGCCGAAGCCGTTGAAGAGTTGGAGCTCCTCGCGGAAGCCGTCCGCGTCGGTGGTGTCGTTCTCGCCCGGCCACATCCGGCCGTCCTGGTAGTCGTAGACGAAGCGGCGGACGATCTCGGGCAGGGCGGCGCGGCCCTCCGCGGTGGCGGGGTCGTAGCCGCCGAGCTCGGGGTCGGCCAGCATGGTGATGCCGTTGGCGATGTTCCGCTTGGTCTCGTCCCAGCCCTCGATCTTGGTGCCGAGGGAGGCCAGCGTCTCGGCGTCCACGTTCGAGAAGAAGGTGTCCAGGTAGGCGCGCTCCGCCGCGGTGAGGTCGCGCAGCGGGTCGCCCGGGTTGGCGGAGTCGCCGTAGATGGCGTCGACGATGCCGGAGAGCCCCTGGGTGTACATGGCGATCAGCCGCTGGTCGGGGTCCTCCTTGGCCAGCTCCTCCTCCAGCTTCTCGGCGGCGTACTCGGCCTGGCCCTCCGTCGTCCACAGGCCGAGCGGGCCCGCGAGGTCGTAGCCGAGCGCCTGGAGTTCGGTGCCGTACTCCATGAGCCGCTGCCGGTAGGCGTCGATGTGGTCGGTGATCTCGTCGTAGGCGTCCTTGGCGCTGTCGGCCGCCCGGCCCAGGTGCTTCTCGCGGATCTCGGCGGCGAGGCTGTCGGGCAGCGAGTAGACGTAGCCGCCGCCGGACGGGGCCTGGTCGGCGTTGATGGTCCGGCCGTTGTGGGTGACGCTGACCGCGACGGTGCCGGAGACCGCCCCGCTGTCGTTGGCCCGGGTGACGGCGCCCTCCAGCGCGGACTGCCAGCCGTTCCACTCGTCGACGGCGTCCCGGAGGTGGTCGGTGTACTTCGTCTCCAGCTTGCCGGGCGCGTGGATCTCGTCCTGGACGTCGGACTCGGCGTCGATGGCCCGGTTCATCGCCTGGACGAGGCGGGTGACGACCTCGTCCATGTCCTCGCCGTTGCCCTGCAGGCCGCGGGCCGTCTCGTCGATCCGGCCCTCGCCGTCCACCAGGGTCGCGCCGTCCAGGGCGCCGGAGTCGGCGCCCAGCCGGGTGGCCTCCTCGGCCAGCTCCCCGGTGTCGGCGGCCTCGCCCGCGGCACGCGCGTAGACGGCGGCCGTGTCGGCCATGTCCTCCGGGTCTATCTCCTCGGAGAACTCCCTCTGCCTGGTCCATGGCTTCTTCTCACCGGCCTTCCCTTCGACTTCATCTCTCGTGAAATCAAGCTTCGGCACGGCCCGCTCCTTGGACTCAGTTACAGAGGGAGATCACCCTTGAGCTCACTTGCTTTGGTTTGTGAACAACTTCTTACCCGATGGTGAAGCTTTGACGCTAGATGGCGTCCGAAATTCCCCGGAATATGGGGGAGTTGCGCGACTCGACCGAGGACGCGGCGGCATTGATCGACGCCTCCGCCCCGATCTCCATCTCGTCACCGGTGTCGGCGACGACATGGTCGGCGCCGGCCATGTTCTCCCGGCCCTCCGCCGCCCGTGAGACACCCCGTGACTGCTTGTCACGGGTGCTGATCACCGCGTTGACGAACGCGTCGGCACCGGCGTAGCTGCTGGCGTTCGGGGTCGCCCGATCCAGGTAACGCCGGGTGCTCTCCGCCATGTCGGCGGTCTCGTAACTGCCTCGCGCGGATTCCCGGAAGCCGTCCGGAATGTAGTAAAGGCCGTCACCGGACACTGGTTTCTTCCCTTCCCGTCTCTCCGGCCCAGAAGGGCCGCCGCGTCTCATCGGAATCCGATGCGGTGCCGAGCCCCTTGCCGGGGCGCGGCACCGCATCACGGAGCCGAGCGCTTACGCGCCCAGAACTCCGTTACTGGCATTCCGATTCGACGCCCAAACCGCCGGATCCTCGGTCAGATCCGTGGGCTTACCCGTTTTGCCGCGCTCCTCCGAGTCGCGGTCCGACCGCTTGGCTCCCGGGGAAGGAGGGGGTGTGTTCCCCGGGCGCCCGGTGAGACCGTGCCGGGCGGAGGCGTCCCTGCCTCCCGACCGCCAGGTGGCGGCCGGCTCTCCCACGGCGCGGGCCCGCGAGCCCGCCCGCGCGGCGTTGCCCCGCGTGGCCTGCTGCCCGCGGCCACCGGCCGCCGAGCCGGCGGGCCCCGGAGCGAGCGCGCGCGCGGCGGCGCCCGCGGTGCGCTGACCGGCCGGGAAGGCGACTCCAGAGCGCTGGGCCACACCTCGGCCACCGACACCCACGCGCTGACCCGCGGCACCGCCCCGGCCCGCCGCCGCACCCGGCGGAGGGACGAAGGGCCGCCCGCCCTGCCCCGCCTCGTGCAGGGCGAAGCGGGAGGCGACCTGGGCGCGGCGCGCCAGGTTGCGGGTGGCCTGCTGCACCATCTGCCCTCGGGCGGGACCCGAGTGGCCGACGCTGGGCGGCATGATGCCGCCGTAGAGGCCGGCGAGGCTCGCCGCCCCGCCGCCGGCGGCGAGACCGGCCAGACCACCGGTGGTGGCGACCGCGCCGGGACCGGCGCCGATGCCGGACAGCCGGGTGGCGTACTCGGTGACGTCACCGAACGGCTGGCCCGTGACCGGGTCGATCCACCGGCCGGCGACGGGGTCGAACTCCCTGCCGGTCGCCGGATCGACGAGGTGCCCGGTGTTGGGGCTCTGCACCCAGCCGGCGAAGTCGCCCTGCTCAGGACCCTGCACCCGGGACCCCGGGTACTCGCCGGAGCCGATGACGCTGCCGTTGGGCGCCTGGTAGTCGGGCTGCACGACGCCGCCGGCTCCCGCACCGCCGCCACCGCCACCGCCGGCCACGGCGTAACCGCCGCCGCCCACGGCCGCGCCGCCGCCCACGGCCGAACCACCACCGCCGCCACCGCCCGAGGCGGCCGCCGCGAACGTGTCGCCGCCCGCGCCGCCCTCGGGCGCCGCCGGCGGCTCCGCACCGATGACGCGGGCGAACTCCTCGCCCAGCGCCTCCAGTTCGGCTTCGGCCTGCCGCCGCAACATCTCGCGCCGGTCCTCGGCGACCTCGTTGGTACGGATCACGCCCATACCAACGTCGATCTGCTTGATCCGCTCTTCCTCCCAGGCGTTGACCTCGGAGAACTCGACGTCCAACTCGACGGCGCGCTCGGTCGCCTGCGCCGAGCGCTCACCGGCCCGCGACAGCTGGTCGGCGATCTGCCGGGCCACGGCCCCCGCGCCCTCGGCCCAGCCGCTGACGGCGGTCATCCGGTCGGCGAGCTCCAGCAGACCGACGCCTTCCTCGGCCTCCGCCTCGCTCGCGGTGCCGGACAGCGCACCGCTCTCCGCACCCGCCGCCCTGGCCAGCGCCATCCACGCACCCGCCGCCGCCTGCATGTGGAAGTAGCGGGCGCTCATGATGTCGTTGATGTGCTTGTAGAAGGCCTGCTCAGCACCTGCCACGTGCGATCACCTGCCCGGAATGATCAGAGTGGACCGGCGGTACTCACGCGGCCTGGTCGGGTGGTTCTCCTCCATGCGGTCGTCGAAGCTGGTGACGTCCTTCAGCTGGACCTTCCCCAGCTCCGCCTCGGCCGCCTCGTCGGTGTCCTCACCGATGCCGGCCGCCTGGGCGGCGCTGAGGCGGATGTCCTCCACGGTGCGCCCGCTCCGCTCCAACTCCCGGAGCATGGCGCGGGCCGCGGCCTCGAGCGCCGCCGACGCCTTCGCCGCGTTCGGCACCTCGCCGAACATCGTGACGTCGGAGGCGATCTGCGCGAAGCTGGTCCGCATCGCCGCGAGACCCTCGCGGTTCGCGGCACCTCTCTCGGCGCCGTTGAGGGCGCCGATGTTCATGGTCGTCATGATGCCCCGTTCCCCGTGTGGGTCTCCGTCAGGCCCCGCCCCTGGCGGCACGCACCATCGCCGCGCCACCCTCGACGCCGATGTTCTGGACGTTGCGCACCGCCGTGTTCTGCGCGATGACGCTGTCGTCGAACCCGGTGGCCTCGCGCCGGAATATCTGGTCGCGCTCCGCCAGCACGCCGCCGACCTGGGCGTCGACCAGGCCCTGCTCGACCAGAGCCATGATCTGGGTGCGCACGGTGTCCCAGATCCCGATGTACCGCTCCTGCTGACCGGTGGTCTGGGTCTGGATGTCGGTCAGGTTCTGACTGCGGAAGTGGATCAGATCGCCGTTCGGCATGAAGACTCCTCTTGTTCTTCTGTCGCTTGGTGGGTGTGGTCCGGCCGACGATCAGATCGCGGCGGCGATCCGCGGGTCGTGGACGGTCACCTGGTTCACGGCGCCCTCAGCCTCGGCGTCGGTCTCGCGACCGGTGTTCGCGGTCAGGCCCAGGTCCTGGGAGAGCCCGTTGAGCGCCTCCGCGAGCGCCTGCCCGGCCCGGCCGAGGCTCTCGTAGGTCTCCATGCCGCGGGCGGTTCCCCCACCGGTGTAGGCGGCGCCGAAGTTGGCGGCGTGACCGCCGATGCCGGTCGACACCGTGGCCATCTCCTCGAAAGCCTCGGCGATGATCCCCTTCACCCGGTCGGCCTCGGCGGCGTCAAGCTTGACTTCTTCGAACATCGTTCCTCACTCTCGCACTCTGCTGGTCGGGCAGCGCGATGCCGTAACGCGTGAGGCACACGCCCCCGCATGCCTCGCCCATGATCCGCCAGCTGCGGTAAGGGCGCACCAAAAATCTCGTATCAGTTGTGTAGCAAACAACCGAACGCCGCCCGCCGACGCCCCAACTCCGGGCATCCTGCGGCGGCTTGGTCGATGTGTTGGCCGTAACACACCACCTGCGCGCATACGGTAGCGCCTGCGGCTCGCCGGCTACCTCAGAGGAAGCTCAAGCCTCAGCAAAAGCTCAACTACCCTCTGTCGGCGGGTTGCACACGCACACGGCCCCGGCCTGCACCGAGGACACGAACGACGACCAGCCTCCCGCCGCGAAGACGAGCGCGGGGCCGTGTGGCAACTTGCTGTCACGCACCGGGACCAGGCCCTCGAAGTCGTCGGAGACCTCAAGGCACGCGCCACCGTCCGAGTTGCTGTAGCTGCTCTTGCGCCAGGTCGCGACGCTCAGGTCGAGGGATCGCACGGTGCTTCCTCCAACATGCGCAGGATGAACTTCCGCGACTCGGTCGGGGGTAGGGCCAGGTCGCGCACCGCGTCGTAGGCACGTTGCAGCCGCTCAACTGGCCCGTCTTCCTCGATGAGTTCGCCTCCATGGGCATTCTCCGTGTACGCCACGGTACGCCCGCCCGGCAGGCGAAGGAACCAGATGTCGATGCTGTCCAGCCCATACAAACCCGCTGCGAACGGCAGGACATGGACGTTGACGTTCCAGCGCTCCGCCGCCTCCGACAGGTGCTCCAACTGCTCTCGCCACTCCAGCGCACCCCGCAACGGGGTCCGCAACACCGCCTCCGACAGGATCGTTCGGAACGGCGTCGCGGCGTCGCCGACCAACAGCTCCCGGCGCCCCATCCGCGCCTCAACCTGTTGGTCCAGTTCGTCTCCCCTGGTTCCGCCCGCCAGCAGTTCCCGCGCGTAGGCCGGCGTCTGGAGCAGCCCCGGCACCACGCTCACCGCGAAGTGCCACAGGCTGGTCGCCTCGGCCTCCAGCCTCATGTACCGCTGGTAGCGCTCGCGGAACTGCGTCTTGTCGTTCGTCGCCAACTCCCACAGGGCCAGCAACAGCCCCGGGGTCTCGTAGTACTGGTCGAGCGCCTCGACGACCTCGGGGCCGCCCAGGGTCTCGCCCTTCTCCATCTTGCCGAACAACGACCAGTCCCAGCCCAGCCGTTCGCCGAGCCGGCGCAGACTGTCCCCCCGCTCGGCCCGCAGCCGGCGCAGCTCTTCCGCGAACCGGGCGCGCGGCTCCCTGCTGCGGCCGGTGACCGCTCTTCTGTTGGGCATGAGTTTCCCCTCCCGTGGAAGGTGTGGAACGTCCCTGGTTCGCCGGGGAAGCGCGACCTGCCTCCGGCGTGCCGTCGCCCTCGCCGACGCATTCTCGTAATGCCTCGGTCACGGACGGTACTTCGAGCCGCGTGGCCCGAGTGAGGAGATCGCACAAAAACACCTGAAGGAGACACGATGACGATCCCGGAGCCGACCTACGGCGCCACGGTCCACGACACCCGGCGGGACCGCGTCGGCGTCGTCATGGGCCGGGTCGGCCCCTGCTACCAGCTCAGGCCGCTCAGCGGCGGCCGCGAGTGGGACGCCGCGCCCGAGGACATCCGACCGATGACCCCGGCCGAGGTGCTGCACGCCCGGCTCGCCGAGGTCAACGCGCGTAGCCGCAAGCCGACCCGCTGACGCGGGTCAGGCATAGGGGTTGGTGGAGAACTCCGGTTCCCCACTCGGGAAGTCCTCGGGGAAGATCCGGAGCCGCCGGGCTCCGGTCAGCAGGTCCAGAACGAGCCCGGTGGAGCTGCGTTCCACCAGGGCGAAGTCCAACTGGCCCGCCTCGATGACCAGGGTCGGCCACGCCTCCGGATCGCCGACCGGGACCCAGAGCAGCGCGTCACCGTTGTCGGTGCCGCCCCACTGGACGAGGTCGTCCGGGCCGAGGCCGTGTGCGCCCAGCATCTCCCGGATCCCGGAGATCCCCTTTTCCCGCAGGATGGCCCGCATGGCGTCGGTGGCGGCGCCGATGTCGAGGTGCGGGTTCTCGGCGCCGACCCCGTAGATCCACAGGAACTCGTCGAAGCAGCCGACGCCGTAGGTGTGGACGAGGGTCCGGTGGCTGTCCGGGACGGCCGGCTCCACCGCCGGCCCGTCCGGTCCCTTCGGACGCGCGGGGTCGGACGGCGGCGGGCAGAGCGCGATGAGTTCGCGCAGGTCGCTGCTCATATGTTGGGGATTCTCTCGCGGAATGACCAGCCGAAGTCGTCTACGGCCTCGATGAGGATATGGCTCGGGATGTCCGCCGTGGCGCTCGCGTACTCCGGCGTCACGCTCAGGATGACCGTGTTCCCGGTGTTGTCCACATGGGCGGCGATCATGTCCTCCACGGCCGAGATGCGTCCGTTGTTCTGCGCCTGTCCCTGGGTGACCAGGTTGCGCATGTCCCGGCCGTCACCGCCGAACTGCCGGCCGATCAGGTGGCCGCGGGTGTGGCCCGCCGCCCCGCCGCCGAAGCCGGGCGGCGCGTAGCGGCGGCCACGACCGGCAGGCGATCCGATGAGGTTGGCCGCCGCGTCCCGCAACACCTGCGGCGTGATCTCCGCGTAGGCGGCGCCCCGCTGCCCGTTGGGGCCGATCTCGCTGTAGTACGGGGAGAGGCCGAGCGGGTCCATGCCGGTGTGCGGGTTGTGCACGTAGGCGGCCGGGTTGGGAGCCGGGGCGAGGCCGAGCGGGTCAGGGGAGAGGTAGCGCGCGGTCTCGGGGTCGTAGTGGCGGAAGTAGTTGTAGTGCAGGCCGGTTTCGGGGTCGCAGTACTGACCGGGGAAGCGCAGCGGGGTGTAGGCGACGGCGTTCGCGTTCCAGGTCGCCCGCCCCCACAGGGTGGTGCGGGTTCGCCAGGCGATGTCCCCGGCCTCGTCCACCAGTTCCGTCGGCGTTCCGACGAGGTCGGTGACGATGGCGAAGAAGCGCGAGTCGATCTCTTCCTGCGGCGCGTCGCCGGACACGACGCGCTCCGTCTGGGCGATGGGGCGGGTCCCGTCGTGCTCCCAGGTCAGCGTCACGGCGTGCGGTTGGGACGGCGTGTGCGTCGTCTGCTCGCAGAGGGTGGTTCCGTCCCAGATGAAGTCGACCTGCTCGATGACGGTCCGGCCGTCGGGGCCCAGCCGCTGCTTGGCGGTGCGCCGGCCCAGGGGGTCGTAGCGGTAGCGCCAGTGGCTGCCGTCCGGAGTGACCACCGCGGTCAGCCGGTCCTCGTCGTCCCAGGTGTAGTGCCAGGTCGCGGGCTTGTGGGAGGGCCTGGCCCAGCGGCGCACGGTGACCCGGCCGAGCCCGTCGTGTTCGTACCGGGTGTTGCCCGCTCGGGTGATCCGCGTTCCCGTGTAGTCGCGGGTGCCGGCCGCCTCGGCATGGCCCGGGTGACCGGCCGGCCATGAGGCGTCGGTCTGGTTTCCGGCCGCGTCGTAGGCGTAGCGCTCGGTCCAGTCGCGGCCGTCGACGGCGGTGACGCGGTTCGCCCGGTCCAACGCGTAGCGACGGCTGCCCGCGAGGTGGTCGTCGATGCCGACGAGGCTGCCGTCCGTGGCGTAGGTGTAGGACCGGTGCTGGACCCGGCGGCCGTCGCCGGCGGACACCGACTGCGCCGTGAGGCGGCCGAGTTCGTCGAGGTCCTGGGTGAGGGTGACGTCCGCGCCGAAGCGGCGTGCGACCTCCCGGCCGGACCAGTCGTGGGCGAAGTGGACGGTCCTTCCCGCCGTGTCCATCCGGGTGCGGTTGCCCGCCGCGTCGTAGGCCCATTGCGTGGTGACCCCGCCGGGAGTGACGCGGCGGACGGGACGGCCCAGCTCGTCATGGTCGTAGCGGAGCGTCCGGCCGTCGACGGTCTCGCTCAGCAGCAGCCCGTTGGCGTCCCGCCGCAGGGACAGGGTGCTACCGGGCGCCGTCGCCTCGGTGAGGCGGCCGTTGGCGTCGTAGCCGAACGTGGTGACGTGGCCGGCGCTGTCCTTGCGCGTCATCCGCCCCATGGCGTCGTAGGCGAAACGGACGGTGCGACCGAGGGCGTTGGTACGGGCCGTCAGCCGGCCCGCGGCGTCGTGCTCGTAGCCGACGCGACGGCCGTCGAAGTCGGTCTCCGAGACGAGCCGGCCCGCCGCGTCGTACGCGTAACTCCAGGTCAGCCCCTGCGGGTTGGTGACCCGGGTGAGACGCAGGCTCGCGTCGTGCGCGAACTCGTAGCGCGCGCCGTCCGGCCCGACGCGGGCAGCCGGCAGGTCGAAGTGGGTGTACTCGAAGCGGGACACGTTGCCCGACGGCGTGGTGTGGCTCGTGCAGTTGCCCTCGCCGTCGTACGTCCAGCTCTCCACGGCGCCGTCCGCCACGACCCGGCGCAGCAGCAGGCCCTCGACCGACCAGGTGAAGCGGGTGGTGTGGCCCTCGGGGTCGGTGAACGCGACGACGCGGCCGAAGGCGTCGTGGTCCCAGGCAGTGACCGCGCCCAGCGGATCGGTCGCCGTCACGGGCAGACCAGCGGCGTCACACCGCACCTCGCGCCGGCCGCCGAGAGCGTCGGTCACCTCCGTGAGGCGCCCCGCGCCGTCGTACGCGTACCGCGTGGTGGCGCCGGCCGGTTCGGTGACGGCCACGCAGTTCCCGCGCTCGTCGTACGCCCGTCGGGTGGTGGATCCGTCGGGGAGCGTGACGGCGGTCAGGCGGCCCATGTCGTCGTAGTCGAAGCGGGTCTCCGTGCCGTCCGCGTACGTGATGCCTGCGGGCAGGCCAGAGGGACCGGTGGCGAAGCGGGTGGTGTGGCCGAGGGGGTCGGTCTCGGCGACCACGTGGTGGTCGGCGTCGTACTCGGTGCGGGTGACGTTGCCGAGGGGGTCGATCTCGGCGATGACGTCGTGGCGGTCGTCGATGACGAAACGGCTGGCGGCGCCCTCTGCGGTGGTGAGGGTGGTGACGCGGGCGTCCGGCCAGTCGGGGTGGCTGCCGTCGTAAGCGATGGAGACGGCGACGTGGCCGGCCTCGCCGCCCTCGGCGACGCAGCGGTCGCGGTCGTCGTAGGTGTAGGCGTAGCGGCGGTCGTTCCGGTCGGTCCAGGACGTCACCCGTAGGCGGTGGTCGTAGGTGAAGCGCAGGGGCAGTCCTGAGGAGTTGACGTCCTCGGTGAGGTTGCCTTCGGTGTAGGCGTAGCGGCGGATGACGGTGTCGCCGAGGCTCAGCGCGGTGACGCGGCCGTGTTCGGTGGTGAGGGTGAGGTGGTAGCCGCCGGAGTGCCGGATGGCGGTGGGCGCGCCGTCGGGGTCGTAGTCGATGTCGACGCGGTTGCCGTTGCGGTCCGATATCCCCAGGATCCGGCAGTCGCCGTCCCCGTCCGGACGTCGGAAGTGCCGGATGTGGCCGGTGAGCGGGTCGGTGAGCGCATAGCCGCCGCCCTCCCGCCGGGCCAGCGGCCAGCGGGGGCCGCTCTCGGGCAACACGGCCGTGCCCGGCGCCTTCGGGTGGGGGTAGGCGAGGACCAGGCCGTCCTCAGCCAGGAACACCACCCCCTCCTCGTCGACTTCCAGCCGCTGGTCCAGGGTGGAGGACCAGGACGGGCCGAACCACCGGCCGGCGAAGTAGCCCGACTCGACCCGGCGGGTGAACGCGAACGGCAGCGTCCCCGGCAGCGTCACGTCGACCTGCGGCAGGAACATGTGGCCGGTGGCCAGGTCGACCGGGTCGGTACCGCCGCTGCGAATCCCGGTCCGCGCACGGGCGTAGGCCGACCGCATCCCGTCCGCGATCATCGTCCGACCACGCGACGCCAGACCCCGCACCCCGGCGGCCATGCCCCGCAGCCCACCACGCGCCAGAGCGCGCGCCCCCGCCGCCAGGCCACCCAGGGTAGTGAGCCCCTTCATACCCGGAATGCAGTCCAACGCCGCGAACGCCACGTCCCACAGGGACGCCCGGCCGTTGGCGTAGTCGTAGAGCGTGTCGGCCAACACCACCAACGCCGCCGCCAGCACCACCCAGGCCAACGGCCCACCGATGATCATCACCACGATGCCCAGCACCGCGACGACGACCTTGCAGATCTCCACGATGGTGTCCCAGTTCTCCGACACCCAGTGGACCGCGTCCTCCCACCAGGAGCGGTTCTGGATACCGGCGTCCGACGCCGCGTCGATCCCGTCGGCACAGACCCGGGCGGCCTCCTCCCGCATCGTCCTGGCGTCCAGGGCGAGTTGACGCGCGGCGGACAGCGCTTCCTCGGCGGCGTCGACGCGGGACTGGGCCGAGCTGGCGGCCCCGTTGGCGGCGGTGGCGTCGCGAGTGGCGGCGCGGACCTCCGCCTCCGAGGGCGGCTCGATGTTTTCGCGGTCGCTTTGTTCTTCCAAGCGTTCCGCTTCGGCACCTGCCCGGGACACCCAGTCCTGGGCATCGGAGAGCGCTGCCTGCGCGGAGGACAGGTCGGCCTGGGCGGAAATGGCGCGGTCCAGGGCACGGTCGGCCATGCCCTGCGCGGTCTCCAGCTTCGGCCAGTACGTCTGCAGGGCCTGCGCCGCCATGTCGTACGACGTCCGCAACTTCTCCAGATTGCCCGGCACCCCGTCGAACTCCGACCGGAACGCCTCCGCCGACAGCCCGGCCCAGTCCATCACCGCCCGGTCCTCGGCCATCCCACGCACCCGGCCAAGCGCCTCGCCGACCTCGTCCGCGAACGTCTGGAGCGAGTCCGCCAGCGTGCGGACCTCGTCCGGATTCCCGGGCGTCGGGTCCGAGTCCATGTCGACCGGAGACCAGTCAGACGACCGCCCCATCCCCAACACCCCCGCGCAGAGTCCTGATCACATTCGTGATCAGGACACGCTAGGCAACGCCCACCCCCCAATCCATGGCGGATCTGTCACAGCTCGGTGCCGGCACCTCAGCGCTGTCGCTTCTCCGCCGGCTCCAGGATGGCCACGCACTCCATGTGGTGCGTCATCGGGAACAGGTCGAAGGCCCGGATGAAGCGCGGGAGGTAGCCGGCGTCGCGGAAGTGGGCCAGGTCGCGGGCGAGGGCGGCGGGGTCGCAGGCGACGTAGGCGATGCGGCGGGCGCCGAGGGGGGCGATGTGGCGGATGACGGCGCGGCCGGCGCCGGCGCGGGGCGGGTCGAGGACGATGAGGTCGGTCTCGGTGATGCCGGTGCGCGGCAACACCCGCTCCACCGTGCCGTGTTCGATCCTGACCCGGGGGAAGTCGGCGAGGTTGTGCCGGGCGTCGCCGACGGCGCGCTTGGACGCCTCGATGCCGAGGACCGCGCCCCGCTCCCCCATCCGGTCGGCCAGCGCACCGGCGAAGAGTCCCGCGCCGCAGTAGAGGTCGAGGGCGCTCTCGCCCTTGCGCGGGGTGAGGCCGCGCATCACGGCGTCCACCAGGACCCCGGCCGCCTGGTGGTGGACCTGCCAGAAGCCGCCGCCGCTCACCCGCCAGGTGCGGCCGTCGGCCCGCTCCCGGACGAAGGCCCGGCCGTGGACCCGGTGCAGCGTCTGCTCGCCGCGCCCGCGCTCCTCCTCGGCGCGCATCACCGAGACCGGCCGGTCAAGCTCGACCAGCGGCAGCCGGGCGTCGCCGCGCGGGGTGAGCACCACCATGCGGTCGCTTGAGCCGGTGGCGGCCACGGCCTCCACGCTCGCCATGCCGGACCAGTCACGGGCCTCGACGCCGAGCTCGGTGACGGCCTCGGCGGCGATCAGGCAGCGGTCGATCGGCTGCACCTCGTGCGAGCGGTGCTTGCGCAGCCCCGCCCTGCCGTCCTCGTCGATCGCGTACTGCACGCGGGTGCGCCAGGCCGGCACGTCGCCGGGGGCCACCTTGTCGCCGGGCGCGGGCTCGACGGTGCCGTCCCAGCCGGCCTCCTCGGGGGTGAGCCCGGCGAGCTTGCGCAGCTGCTCGGCCAACACCTCGCCCTTGAGCCGGCGCTGGGCGCCGGGCTTCGCGTGCTGCCAGTCGCAGCCGCCGCACTTGCCGGGCGCGGCGTAGGGGCAGGGGGCGGGCACCCGGTCCCTGGACGGCTCCAGCACGGTGACGGCGTCGGCGCGCAGGAAGCGGGAGTCCTCGTGGCCCTCGGTGACGCGGGCGATGACGCGCTCGCCTGGCAGGGTGTGGCGGACGAAGAGGACCCGGCCGTCCTCGGCGCGGGCCACGCAGTGGCCGCCGTGGGCCACCGGGCCGACCTCGACCTCGTACTCCTGGCCGGCGAGCGACGCCGCCGCGGGCGCCGTGGGGGACGAGTCCGTGCTGGCCATGGGGTTTCGGTGCTCCTGGGTTCGAAGAGGGGCGGCCGTTCAGTCTACGGCCGGTCCCGGTGCTCGTTCGAACCGCCGTTGTTCCCGTGGTTGCCGTTGTTCCCGTGGTTGCCGTGGTGGAGGTGCGGCCGGTGCTGCCAGCCGCGCCGGACGGCGCCCGGGGCGCGCAGCTCGGGCCGGCGCTTGGCCCGGGCCCTGGCCGCCTCGGCGGAGCTCAGCTGCCACGGCACGGAGGTGACGGTGACGCCGGGCGTCAGCAGCAGCCGGCCCTTGAGCCGCAGCGCGCTCTGGTTGTGCAGGACGGCCTCGTACCAGCGGCCCACCACGTACTCGGGGATGATCACGCTCACCACGTCGTTGGGGTGCTTGCGGCGCAGCGCCTTCACGTAGGCGACGAAGGGGTGGGTGATCTCCCGGTAGGGCGCTTCCAGCACCTTGAGCGGCACCTCCAGGTCCCAACGCCGCCACTCGGCCTTGAGGGCGCGGGCCTCCTCCGGGTCGACGGCGATGGTGACGGCGACCAGGCTGTCGGCGCGCAGCAGCTTGGCGTACGACAGGGCGCGAAGCGTCGGCTTGTGGATCTTGGAGACCAGGACGACGGCGTGCACCTGGGAGGCGCGCAGGTCGGGTCGCTTCTCGTTCGGGTCGAGGGCGATCTCCTCGGCGACCCGGTCGTAGTGCCGGCGGATCGCCGTCATCAGCGAGTAGAAGAGGACCATGCCGACCAGCGACACCCAGGCCCCCTGGGTGAACTTGGTCAGCACCACGATCACCAGCACCAGCGCGCAGAGCCCGGCCCCGAAGGCGTTGAGCGCCCTGGCCCGGTGCATCCGGCGGCGCGCGGCCCGGTCCTCGGTCTCGGCGGTGAGCAGCCGGTTCCAGTGCCGGACCATGCCGCTCTGGCTGAAGGTGAAGGAGACGAAGACGCCCACGATGTAGAGCTGGATCAGCTGGTTGACGTTGGCGTCGAAGGCGGCGACCAGCAGGGCGGCGAGCAGGGTGAGGAAGACGATGCCGTTGCTGAACGCCAGCCGGTCGCCGCGGGTGTGCAGCTGGCGGGGCAGGTAGCGGTCCTGGGCGAGGATCGAGCCGAGGACGGGGAAGCCGTTGTAGGCGGTGTTGGCGGCCAGGAAGAGGACGAGTGCGGTGGCGGCGGCCAGCAGGTAGAAGGGGAGGGAGCCGCCGCCGAAGACCGCGGCGCCGACCTGGGCGATGACCGGTTCCTGGTGGTATCCGCTGCCGGCCGGCTGGCCGTCGATCAGCAGGTCGACGGCCGGGTTCTCGGCCATGTGCACGTGGGTGGTGAGGGCGAGGGTCATCACCCCGAGGAACATGGTGGTGGCCAGCGTCCCCATGATGAGCAGGGTGACGGCGGCGTTGCGCTCCTTGGGCTCGCGGAAGGCGGGCACGCCGTTGCTGATGGCCTCCACGCCGGTGAGCGCCGCGCATCCGGAGGAGAACGCCCGCAGCAGCAGGAAGCCCATGGCGAACGCCGAGAGGTTGGTCTGTTCGGGCAAGATCTCGAAGTCGGCGGTCGGGGCGCGCATCCGGTCGTCGAGGACGAGGCCGCGGAAGGCGCCCCAGGCCACGGTCCCCAGCACGCAGACCACGAAGGCGTAGGTGGGGATGGCGAACAGCGTCCCCGACTCCTTGACGCCGCGCAGGTTGAGCAGCATCAGCACGACGACCACCACGAACGCCGAGAGCACGGCGTGGTCCTTGACGAGGCCGACGGCCGCGCCGAGGTTGTCGATGCCGGCGGCCACCGAGACGGCGACCGTCAGCACGTAGTCGACCAGCAGCGCGCTGCCGACGGTGAGCCCGGCCCGGCGGCCGAAGTTGCTGGAGACGACGGCGTAGGCGCCGCCACCGCCGGGGTAGGCGCGCACGGTCTGCATGTAGGAGGCGACCACGGTGACCATCAGCAGCAGGATGGCCAGCGTGATCCAGCCGCTGTGGTGGTAGGCCGAGAGGCCCGCGATGGAGAGGATCAGCAGCACCTCGCCCGGCGCGTAGGCCACGGACGAGAGCGGGTCGGAGGCGAACACCGGAAGGGCGATGCGCTTGGGCAGCAGCGTCTCGCGCAGGGTGTCGCTGCGCAACGCACGTCCCAGCAGCACGCGCTTCGTGACCGCCATGCGCCACACGTTACGCCCGGTGGGCCCCTGAAACGGACAGGCGCCCGGCCGCCCGGTAGCGTTGTGCGCCTGCGACGACCCTCGCGCGACTCGCACGACGTTCGACCTAGGCACGGAGACCTATGCACATCGTGATCATGGGCTGTGGTCGGGTCGGGGCGGCCCTGGCCCAGACCCTGGAGGAGCGGGGGCACTCCGTCGCCGTCATCGACCAGGACCCCACGGCCTTCCGCCGCCTCGGCTCACGCTTCGCCGGGCGCCGGGTGACCGGCCTCGGCTTCGACCGCGGCACCCTCACGGAGGCCGGGGTCCAGGAGGCCGGCGCCTTCGCCGCGGTCAGCAGCGGCGACAACTCCAACATCATCGCGGCCCGGGTGGCGCGCGAGGTGTTCGGCGTGGAGAACGTCACCGCCCGCATCTACGACCCGCGCCGGGCCGAGGTGTACGAGCGGTTCGGCATCCCGACCGTGGCCACGGTGCGCTGGACCGCCGACCAGATGCTGCGGCGGCTGCTGCCGTCCGGCGCCGAGCCGCTGTGGCGGGACCCGAGCGGCGGCGTGCAACTGTCCGAGGTGCACGTCGCGGAGAGCTGGGTCGGGCACCGGGTGAGCGAGTTCCAGGAACGGACGGGCGTGCGGGTGGCGTTCCTGACCCGGCTCGGCGAGGCGATGCTGCCGACCGCGAGCACGGTGCTGCAGGAGGGCGACCTGGTGCACGTGATGATGTACAGCGACCGGGTGGCCGAGGTGGAGGCCGTGTGCCTGCGCGGACCGGAGGAGCCGGCATGAGGGTGGTGATCGCCGGGGCCGGCGCGGTGGGCAGGTCGGTGGCCCGCGAGCTGCTGGAGAACGGCCACGACGTGCTGCTGATCGACAAGTCGCCGCAGGCCGTCTCGGTGGTGCGGGTGCCGGAGGCCGAGTGGCTGCTGGCCGACGCCTGCGAGATCACCACGCTGGACGAGGCGGCGCTGGAGCGCTGCCAGGTGGTGATCGCGGCGAGCGGCGACGACAAGGTCAACCTGGTGGTCTCGCTGCTCGCGAAGACCGAGTACGGGGTGCCGAGGGTGGTGGCGCGGGTCAACCACCCCAACAACGAGTGGCTGTTCAACGACTCCTGGGGCGTCGACGTCGCCGTCTCCACGCCGCGGCTGATGTCGGCGCTGGTCGAGGAGGCGGTGAGCGTCGGCGACCTGGTGCGGCTGATGAAGTTCAGCCAGGGCGACGCCAACCTGATGGAGCTGACGCTGCCGGAGGGCGCGGCGCTGGTCGGCACCCGGGTCGGCGAGGTGGCCTGGCCGCAGGACACGGCGCTGGTGACGATCATCCGCGGCTCGCGGGTGCTGATCCCGGACCCGGACGACGCGCTGGCCGCCGGCGACGAGCTGCTGTTCGTGACGGCGCCGGCCCGGGAGCCGGAGCTGCGGGCGCTGCTGTTCCCATCCTCCGAGGACTGACGTCCCCGGGATTGCTTGTCAGGACATCCTCACCTCAGAATCTCCTGTCATGGAGGCTGCTGTGGAGGCCGCGGATCTCGGTGTCGGCATCATCGGCGCGGGCTGGATGGGACACGTGCACGCCCGTGCCTACGCCCGGCTGCCGCACCACTACCCCGAACTCGGCGTCCGGCCACGGCTGGTGGCCGTGGCCGACCCGGTGCCAGGACAGCTCGACGACTTCGCCGCCCGCTTCGGGCCCGTGCGGCGGTACGACGCCTGGCGCGCACTGCTGGCCGACCCGGAGGTGCGGGCCGTCAGCGTGACGGCCCCCAACGCGCTGCACCGGGAGATCGGCACGGCGGTTGCCGAGGCCGGCCGCGACCTGTGGATCGAGAAACCGGTGGGCCTGACGGCCGGGGACGCGCGGGCGGTCGCCGATGCCGTGGCCCGCGCCGGGGTCAGGGCGGCCGTCGGCTTCAACTACCGCACCTTCCCGGCCGTCGCCCGCGCCCGCGCGCTGCTGCGGGAGGGCGCCATCGGCACCCCGACGCACGCCCGCTGCCAGCTGCTCACCGACTACGCGGCCCACCCGATGGCCCCGCTGAACTGGCGCTTCACCCGCGAGCACGGCGGCAGCGGAGTGCTGGGCGACCTGGCATCGCACGGCGTCGACCTGGTGCGGTTCCTGCTGGGCGACCTGGCGGCCGTCGTCGCCGAGACGGCCGTCTTCACCCCGCGCCGCCCGCTGCCGTCCGCCGCCGACACCAGCCACTACGCGGTCGCGGCGGCGGACGCCGCGACGGGCCCGGTGGAGAACGCGGACTACGTCTGCGCGCTGCTGCGCACCGCGGCCGGCGTGCCGGTCACCTTCGAGGCGAGCCGCGCGGCGGTCGGCGAACAGAACGCGTACGGCTTCTCCGTCCACGGCACGCGCGGCCTGCTCGCCTGGGACTTCCGCCGCCCCGGCGAACTGGCGGTGAGCCGCGGCGACTCCTACCTCAACCAGCCGGTGACCCGCTGGACGGCCGCCCCGGGCGACGGCGACTACGGCCGCTTCCACCCGGGCGCGGGCAACGCGATGAGCTACGACGACTCGAAGGTCGCCGAGGCGGCGGACTTCCTGTCCCCCGACCGCTCCCCCGCGACACCGGCCGACGCGGTCGCGGCGGCGGAGACGCTGGAGGCGCTGACCACGTCGGCCGCCTCCGGCGCGTGGGTCGCGCTGTGAGCGCCGCCGGACCACGCGGGCGCCATTTCCGCGCTGCGCGCGGTGAGCTGCCGCCGGGGCTGGGCCGCGGTGGCGCTTCGTGCCGGGGTTTCTCCCCCACCCACCC